>NZ_NCVF01000023.1:0-139373 GCF_002096755.1 Streptococcus mitis | reverse complement strand
GTTCATAGATCTGAACTTTATCATCATAACTCAATTTCATAATAAAACACCCCAAAAGTTAGATTTTTTCTGTCTAACTTTTGGGGTGCAGTTCAAATTTCTCAGCTTTTTTCTATATTCTCAGATATGCTAGTTACCTGTACATACTAACGACCGCTTTTCCACTCACAATCATTCTCATGGTCATCAACTAGCCCTGCAGCCTGTAGAAAAGACAAGACGACGACTGGGCCTGTGAACTTGAAGCCTCGTTTTTTGAGATCTTTGGCTAACTTCTCAGACAGAGGTGTTTTAGCTGGGGCTTGGCGGTAATCGGGAACATCGTTAACGATCGTTTTCCCCTCAACAAAAGACCAAAGATAGGCATCAAAAGAGCCGTACTCTGCCTGTAGTCGTAGAAAGGCTTGGGCGTTAGCGCGTGTAGCAAAAATCTTGGCTCTATTTCGGATGATGGCTGGATTATCCAGCAAGTTTTCCAATTCGGTGTCGGTCATCTCTGCGACCGCTTGAATTTGATAGCCATGAAAGGCTTCTCGGAAAGCTTGGCGTTTGTTAAGTACCGTTTCCCAAGACAGGCCCGCTTGATAGGTTTCCATACACAACAACTCAAACAATGCTTGATCATCATGGAGGGGCTGCCCCCACTCCTCATCATGATAGGCTATATAGAGCGGATTGGTCATCTTGACCCACGAACAACGTTTTGTCATGCTCTGCTCCTATTTGACCAACATTTTAAGGGCCGACTTGATATAGTTCTCAGCTGTATCTGTCGTTCCTTCAAAGAATTTCTTGATTTTCTTGAGCTCTGTTGCCTTGTAGCCCAGAGCCAACATGGCTTCCATAGCTTCTTCCAATTCTTGGTTTTCAGCGCTTGCTTGCACTGCGACCTTGGCAGGAAGGTTATCACTAGATACGACAACCTTGCCTTCCAAGTCCAGCACCATCTGCTGGGCTGTTTTCTTGCCAATTTTAGGGAACTTAGTCAAGTAGGTGATGTTCTTGGTTTCAACGGCTTGAACCAAGCCAGCATTGTCATCAGCAGCGATAATAGCAAGAGCTGATACAGGACCAATCCCAGAGACCGAAATCAGACTGAGAAAGAGCTTTTTCTCGTCTTCTGAGCGAAATCCATAAAGCAGATGAGCGTCCTCACGCACGACTTGATGAACATAAATCTGAGCCTCCTGATTAACCTGACCTGAATAGGCATAAGGATTGGCCACATGCAAAATATAGCCGATACCATTGGTTTCAAGAACAATGTATTTAGCAGTAATTTTGGTAATGATTCCTTTTAAATATTCGTACATAGTTTTCCTTTTAGTTTAATATTTCCCCAACTCACGGAGACTGGTGTGATTTTCCTGAATCCGTCGGAACATCTTTTCCATATCCGACTTGGTAAAATGCACCAAAACAGGACGTCCGTGAGGACAGTTATAGGGATTGTCACATTGAGAAAGTTGATAAAGGAGCTGTCTGGCCGAATGGTCATCGATACGATGATTAGCCTTGATAGACCGTTTGCAGGACATCATGATAGCTAGCTCTGCTCGGTATTTCTTGATAGAAACTTCCTTGGTCAAGAGGAGCATGTCGCACATCTCATAGATGCCTGATTCAATCTCTTCTTCTGCCATCCAAATAGGATGTTCACGTAAGATAAATTGATTTTCTCCGTACTCTGCTAGAAAGACTCCAACTTCCTCCAAAAGTGCCATTCTTTCCTTAAGACGAAGGGCATCATCCGCTGGAAATTCAAAGATATAGGGCACTAGGAGTTGCTGCTGGCTCTGGTCAACATTGCCAATGCTTTCACGATACTCCTCGTACTTGACCCGTTCCTGCGCCGCATGTTGGTCTATGATGTAGAGCCCATCTCGCCCTTGGGCAAAGAGATAGGTCCCATGCATCTGTCCGAAAAATTCCAATTCTGGAAAGCTTGATGATTCTTCTCGCTCCAGCTTGTCATAGGCCTTATCAAGACTAGCTAGGTCTAACTCTGGATGGTCTAGTTGGTCATAGTTAGCAGGCTTTCTCTCTGCAAAATGCAGTTTAGCTGGCTTGGTCAATTGGTCCAAGGTTTCCTTGGCAAACAGGGTCAAATCCTGCCCTTCATCAGTCAATTCAACCTGATAATCAGCCACCTCAGCTTGACTGGATCTTATCGGCTCTGTTTGCTCATAGTAGAGCATATTTTCTTTGAGTGGGAGAATGGTTTGCTCCACCTTCTCACGATTGCGCACAGCCGATTTGGCAAGATTTTCCAAGGCATCTGGTATCAGGGTTTGTTCCTTGAGACTGTTTGCAATAGCTTCTGAAACCAGGGTCATCAGTTCCTTTTCCTTGGAAATCCGCACTTCTTGCTTGGTTGGGTGCACATTGACATCCGCTAGATAAGGGTCGATATGAATGTGAATGACAGCCAGTGGAAAACGGCCTACCATAAGCTTACTGCCATAGCCGTCTAGAATTGCACGATTGAGCAGGAAATTCTTTATATAACGGCCATTGATGAAAAGACTGATATAGTTGCGGTTGGCTCGAGTTAACTCAGGTAAGGACACAAAACCAGAAATTTCGAAATCTAGGTCAGAATTCTCAATTTCAATCATCTTCTTGGCACTCGCCAAACCGTAAATCCCTGCAATAGCTTGACGCAGTTGTCCAGTCCCTGCTGTCCGCGTCATTTCCTTGCCATCACTGATTAAACTAAACGAAATTTCAGGATGGGCCAAGCCCAGACGATTGACAATATCAATAATATGAGACAACTCCGCCTGCTGGCTCTTCATATACTTGAGGCGGGCAGGCGTGTTGAAAAAGAGGTCCTCCACACAAACCTTGGTCCCCATAGGACTAGTCGCTGGGATGACTTCTTCTACTTCTCCCCCACGTGCGACGAGCTTAGTCCCATGACTCGCACCATCCACCGCCGTCAACAGAGTCAGTACACTGACAGACGCGATAGAGGGCAGGGCTTCACCACGAAAACCAAGCGTCCGAATTCGAAAGAGGTCTGCTTGATTTTTTATCTTACTAGTCGCATGGCGACGCAGGGCCAATTCCACCTCATCGTGGGCAATTCCATGACCATTATCTGTGATTTGAATCTTCTTGAGACCAGCTTCCTCAATCTCAATGATAATCTGACTAGAGCCAGCATCAATGGCATTTTCTACCAATTCTTTGACCACACTGGCAGGACGTTCAATGACCTCTCCTGCCGCGATCTGGTTTGCCAGCACCTCTGGCAATTCAATAATATGAGACATCTTCCAGCCCCTTTCTGTATCTATTTTCCTAGAAATTGATTAGTGCTATTATACCATATTTCAGATAGGACAGAAAAGCAAGCACCACATAGGAGCCAAATCCCTCCACATAGACAAAGTCCCTTGCCAGGTGTCGTAAAATAGTGTTTAATAAAAGTGTACAAGAAGTGATCACAATTTTGTATGAAAAACAAGGAGAGAAATTTATGAAAGTAGAACTACAGATTAGTGAGACTTACGAAGAGGAAAGACTGATTGTCCAAGCACCTCAGCCGACAGAAAAAGTCCAAAAAGTCATCGAGTTCGCAGAAAATCTGGACCAAAGAGAAAAAATCAAAGGGAAAATCGAAGATCAGGTCTATCTAATTGAGATTGGCAATATTCAACGCTTCTATATCGAGAATCGGAAGGTTCTAGCAGAAACAGCAAGTCAGACCTACAATATTGATTTACGGCTCTATCAGGTTCTTGAACTTTTGCCAAGCAATTTTATCCAAATTTCCCAATCAGAAATCATCAATATCAACTCCATCTCTCATCTCAAGCTCACCCCCAACGGTCTGGTAGAAATCTTTCTAAAAAATGAAAGCTTCACCTACTCTTCACGCCGTTACCTAAAAACCATCAAGGAGAAATTAGAACTATGAAAAAACAAATCTTTCACGACGCAACTGCTGGTGTCCTCATCGGCCTCATCCTCTCTATCCTCTTTTCACTCATTTATGCACCGAGTACTTATGCCCCGCTAAATCCCTACTCTCTCATCGGCCAAGTCATGATTCAACATCAGGTTCACGGTGCCCTGGTCTTGCTCTACTGCACACTTATCTGGTCAGCTATCGGCATTCTCTTCAACTTTGGCAACCGCTTATTCAGCCGTGACTGGAGCATGCTCCGTGCCACTCTGACTCATTTCTTCCTTATGCTTGCTGGCTTTGTCCCACTAGCAACCCTGGCAGGTTGGTTCCCCTTCCACTGGATCTTCTATCTCCAGCTTATTATCGAGTTTGCGATTGTCTACCTCATCATTTGGGCTATTCTCTATAAAAGAGAAGCTAGAAAAGTAGACCACATCAATCAACTCTTGGAGCATAGAAAGTAAGGGCTTTGATAAAACTGCTTGGAATAATAAAAAAGCCAAGCCTAAGCTCAACTTTCCAACTCATACAAATCTGCTATAATTGCAGCCACATGCTTGATATCTCCCAGCATGCCTCGCATTTCAAAGTCAGCTAAGACAGGGAAGCCAAAACGTTGACTGTATTGCTTGGCTGTCAGGCAGTATTGGTTATTAAAGTTGCGATTTCCTGAACCAACTACGCCAAAACACTTACTAGCATTGTCACCATAGGCGATAAAATCTCCCACTGGTGTCGTCAAAATCTCTACATCTCCGTTATCCACGCCATTCCCACCTTCTAGGTAGGTTGGCAAAAAAGCGATATAAGGGTGTTCCATCTCATAAAAATCTTGGCCTTCCTTGACTAAGTCCTTGATATGAATCTTTTGAACTTCAATCCCCTCATACTGGGACAAGAGATAGTCTTTCAGGCGTGTCACAAAACTCTCAGTATTCCCACTCAGACTGATATAAACTAAAGAAATTGTCTTCATATTTACCTCCATGATTTTATCTATAATCGAAAAATAACTACCAAGATTGTAACTTGATAGTTATTTTTTGTCAATACTTAGGCAAGTTCTTCTGTTTCCTCTTCTTCAGCCAAGGCTTTTTGCTGACGCCATATCTTGTAGAAGACAAGGGCTAGGAAGAGAACATTGATGACGATATAGAAAATGCTGACAGCTTTTGAACCAATACCCATTGTCAAACGAATAGTTTCATCTTGAACCAGCTGCAAAGCGTCTTGTAAAGTCACATAGGTATAAATCGAACCAATAATGGCTAGCAAAACATAGCCGACATAAGTATAGTTTGCATACTGCAAATTCTTACGAACAAGGAATACAATCGCTACTACCACTAAAATAGCAGATAGTACAACCAAGGCCACATTAAAAATAGAATGAGATGCTTCTGCCACTCTATAGCTAAAATTAATGCTATCTTCTACCTGCTGAGCACTGACCCCTGCAACTTGTTTTTGAGCAGCACGAAGGACTTCTTTACTAGGCAAGGGCTTCAAAAGTTCAAACAGAGACGTAGCTGAAATAAGGGCAGACAAGATGAGCAAGACCCATAGATAAATTGGTTTCTTTTTCATGATAGAACCTCCTGATGTTATTATTGATATTATAGCACTTTTTGTAAAGGGATACAAATATTATAGTGTAGTTTCTACCTGTTTTCGGTAGGCTTTTGGTGATTTTCCGCACAATTTTCGGAACACTTTATAGAAATATCCAACATTACTGTAACCAACAGCATAACAAATATCTTCGATACTGTCACTAGTCGAAAGTAAGAGCTGCTGGGCAGCCTTAATGCGTTGTTTATTTAGTAACTCTGCGAAGGTAGAATTGGTTTCTCGCTTAATCAACTGACCCAGATAGACAGGATTGATAAAAAGATCCTTACTGATATCCTTGAGGGAAAGTTCTTTTTGATAATCACGCCCAATGACTTCTAGCACACTAACCACATTTTCATTCATTCGATATTGCCCAAAGAATCGGGTCAGAGTTTCCTTGATATAAGGAACCAATTCATCAAAGGTTTGAATAGCATGAATCGTTTTGACAATGTCCGTCATATCATCAGCTTTTAGGTGTTCAAACAAATGAAAGACATCCATGACAAACTGGATAAAAAGCTGTTTGGTAATGGGAACACGCGGCGTATTTTCAAGAACCACCTTCTCCAAAAGGTTCAACTCTTCCACGATTTGATTGAGATTCCCCTGAATGATAACCCTATAAATCGGTTCATAATAGGCAAAGAGACTCTCAGACTGTTTTAGATTTACAGAACCGTAAAAGAGGGCTTTCTCAGCATTCAGCTTCCAGCGTTCAAAGTGTTCTTGATAAGGAGCTTCAAAGGGAGTAACGACTAAACCATCTAGGGGTTGATCAGAAATAAAAATCTGCCAGTCTTTACCCAAGACATAGTAGGGAATGGTGAAAGAACCTTGTTTTTCCTTGGATAGACCTATCCACCAATTCTCCTTATCCCCTAAATAACTAACAAATCCGGCCTCATCTAAATCTTGACTAAGGGTCTGACTTTTCTTCCCTCTCTCGCCGAGCTGACCTGCAATCTTCTCTAGCAGATTACCCAACTCTACCTTATCAACAGGCTTAACCAAATAGTCCACCACACTAAGGTTCATTGCTCTTTTTACATAATCAAACTCCTGATAACCTGAAAGCGGGATATAGGCTGCATCTGGTAAGATTTCTTTCATCTCCCGAATCATATCAAGCCCTGTTTTGTCGGGCATATTGACATCTGAAATGATGACATCGATGGGATTTTCCTGAACATATTCTAGGGCTTCATCGGCATGATTGGCTGTTGCGACGACCTCCATATCCCACTTATCAAAGGGAATCAAACGTTTCAGACCTTCTGTCACCATGTACTCATCATCTACTAATAATACTTTATACATTTTCTCCCTTTCTACTCATCTTGAATTGTAATACGATACTGAACACCTGCTTGCTCCGCAGACTCTATCGTAATGGCATAGCGGTCCCCAAAATAGAGCACAAAACGCTCATGTACATTGGTAATCCCGATAGACTGCTTTTGATCACTGTAACTGGCTTGGTGTTCAAAATGTCTCTGACTTAATTTTTCTCGAATACTTGTCAGTTTTTCAACCGACATTCCACGGCCATTATCGACCACCAAAATTTCTACAAAACCATCCTGTTTAAGCGCCTTTATGCTAATCACATTATCTGTCCGTCTGTGGTCAACACCATGCGCGAAATAATTTTCAACCAGAGGTTGTAAGGTAAACTTAGGAATCTTCATATTCTCTAACTCTGGATCTATCTTGAAACCATAGGCAATGGACTTGGGATAGCGAACCATGCAGAGATAACTATATTTACGGCAAAATTCTAATTCCTGTTTGAGAAGAGTTTCTCTTTCGTCGGAAATATTGTTACGCAAGAGACTACTGAACTCATAAATGATATCTGCCAACTCATCTTGACTCTGCATGACTGCATACATACGCAAAAACTCCAGCGTATTATACATAAAATGAGGATTGATTTGCGCCTGCAAGGCTCGCATATTGGCATCTTTTTGACTAAGCTCTAACTGATAAATATCATGGATATTCTTTTCCAAGCGATCCAACATATCATTGGTGGTCTCTGCGATTAAGAGCAATTCCTGATCCTTTTCAAGCGTATCAATGCGAAGACCTTCTTGTCCTTTGGCAATAGCTTGGATGGAATCCACCAGGTCCACTACCTGCTTTTGATAATTAGCAAAGGTCTTCCTCAAAGTCAGATAGAGAATGACAATAAAGAGAAGGCTCAAGCCCACAATCAAAGCAGAGCTAGCCACTGTTCCTTGTAAAACAAAGTTTTTAGGAACTGCCACCTGAACCTGATAGCCATGAGAGGTAAAACCGACAAACCAGTTCTCATGTTCCCTATTGACCCTCTCACCAATATGAAAAATCTCCGTATCAAATGGTGATGTCACAGTCACAGCCATCGGGATATGACCTCGGGTATTGTCAATGGCATGATATAAGACTTCTGGATCCAAGGAGATGTAAATCACTCCTATAGATTGATCCGTTGCTGGGTCCAGAACTGGAATGCCAAAACTATTGGCCTCTGGTTTAAAGGCCTCAGCAGGCAAGACATGACCACTTCTTTTATCCCTTGTTGAAACATAAACTTCTTTAAAATCCTGTAAGACGATTGCAACACCCGTTATAGAGTCATTTTGGACATAAAGATCATCAATGTTTTCATACAGAGAAATAGAAGTTGACGAAGCTGCTTGATGCTCCAACAGCCAATAAAAATACTCAGAAGTTGACAAGCTAAAGTACTTATAAACCCCTTGTATCCGGTCTTGATTGGCTACTAAATCTTGCGCCAGTTGGGCTGATTCCCGATAATAATACTCCACCTCATCGACTGTTCGAGTGGTTACACGCTGGGCTACTCTTTGAGCTTCCTTTTCCCGTGAATCCCAGTCAGCGTAAGAGAGTAAGATTGCAAAACTCGCAATAATAATCATCATAACTGAACTGTAGGTTCTCAGAAGCGTATGTAGCCAAAACTGCTTCATTCTATTTTGTCGCCAATTTTTCATGGATACTTTCATAGACCGGTTCCAATATATCACTGATAAAGAAATGCCACATCCCAATTCCTACAAAGAAGAGAAGAGCAGGCATATAGTAGCCAATTGCCACAAGTAGCACTGTCCCAAGGAGAACCTTGGCCACAGCTGCTAGACTCATAAAAATGCCAATCAAGGATAGTTTGAGACTATTTCGATAGGATAAGTCAAAATAAACTTGTAGTTTCAAGGACACTGTATAGGCCAAAAATAGCAAGGCAACTACTAGAACATTCAAAAATGTAGCAATCAAATGAACAATAGTCTGATGAGGCAATTGCACCAAGAGATACAAGCCATAGACTAAAACTAGATCCACGCCTAAAAAACTATAAAAGATCAGGTTGCTTGAGACAAAATTTTGCTTGTAAAGAGACCAAGCCTCCTTCAAACTGTATTCCCGAAAGCTATAACCATGTTCTGCATACAAGCTCATCAAGGTGGCACTAGCCGGCGCTAGACCAAGAATAATCCCTCCCGCCAATGTTAATAGCCAAAAGAAGGCTGTCGCAATCATCCCTAAAAAGAAACGATTAAAGACAAAGTCTAAAAATCTCCCCATGATATCCCCCTAAAAATAACTATGAAACCATTATATCATATTTCAAGCGTTTTCAAAAACTTCTAGTATCCATTTACAATCCCATCAAACCATGGTAAAATGAGAATTGTGAAAAAATTATCAGGAGACAATTCATGAAGAAATCTATCTTAACTACACTGCTTTTTGCAGTTCTTTACTTCCTCTGCATGGGGATTGGTGTCCTTTTGGGCAATCTCTTTGACCAAACTGGAAACATGTTTTATGCGCCTGCCTTTACTGCCCTTGTCGGCGGTAGCGTCTATATGATCCTAGTCGCAAAAGTTCCGCGCTTTGGAGCCATTACCACTATCGGCCTTGTCATTGCTCTCTTTTTCTTGGGAACTAAACACGGTGCCGGTGCCTTCCTTCCTGGAATTATCTGTGGCCTCCTGGCAGATGGAGTAGCTCTTTTAGGAAAATATAAAGATCAAACAAAGAACTTCCTTTCTTTTATTCTCTTTGCCTTTAGCACATCAGGACCAATCCTACTTATGTGGATTGCGCCCAAAACCTATATGGCAACCCTTCTAGCAAGAGGAAAATCCCAAGAATATATCGACCGTATCATGGTCGCGCTAAATCCTGGAACCGTCCTTCTATTTATCGCAAGTATTGTCATCGGAGCCCTAGTGGGTGCCTTGATTGGACAATCCTTGAGTAAAAAATTGGCACAGAAAATCTGATTACTAAAAAAGAGCCAGGCGGCTCTTTTTTATTTATGGCTCAATTTCTTAGTCAAGAAATCTCCCAAGAATTGGATTGCAAAGATAATCAAAATGATAATGATGGTTGCCAAGATGGTCACATCATGATTGTAGCGGTTAAATCCATAAGCGATGGCCACGTTACCGATACCACCAGCTCCAACCGCACCGGCCATGGCTGTTTCCCCAACAAGGGAAATCAAGGTCACAGTCGTCACACGGATCAAATCTGGAAGACCTTCTGATAGGTAAACACCTACGATATCCCAGAATGTCGCTCCGCTAGCTTGAGCCGCCTCAATGACACCACCATCCAATTCAGCCAAGACAACCTGCACCTGACGGGCAAAGAAGGCAAAGACTGCAAAAGATAGCGGTACGATAGCCGCATTTGGACCAATGCTTGTTCCTACGATTAGATGAGAGAAGGGTGACAAGACTGCCAAGAGAATGATAAATGGTACCGCACGGAAAATAGAGGTAATCTTATCCAAAATCCAGAAAACGACCTTATTTTCCAAGACACCACCTGGCGCTGTCAAAACAAGGAAAAGACCTGCCACTAGCCCCAAGAACCCTCCGATGATGAAAGAAAGAACTGTCATATAAAGAGTTAGATAGATGGCTGTTCCCCAGCCTGCCTGACCAGCCCAACCCATTTTATAGACATTTGGCAAATAGGTTTGAATCAATGATTCCATCTTACTGTCCTCCCTTCAATACTTTTAGTTGTACGCCTGCTTGACGAATGGCTTCTTGGGCACCTGCCAACGCTGCTTTTTCACCTGACAAGACCACAACTAATTCTCCAACAGGAGTACCATCGAGAATTTCGATATTTCCATAGAGGATATTAGCCGTTACTTGATAATGCTTGTACAATTCATTCAAAAGTGGCTCGTCTGTTGAAGCACCTGCATACTTGAGTTGCACCAAAAGGCTATTTTCAGACAGATGTTGCACGATTTCTTGCTTCTCAATTTTGACCATGGCTTCGTCAATACCAGTGGCTGTTGAGATAAAGTCTTGCGTCAAAGGTTGTTTAGGATTTGAGAAAATTTCAAGAACGCTACCCTCTTCAATCAAATGCCCATCCTGCATCACTGCCACACGGTTGGCAATGTCTTTGACAATCTGCATTTCATGCGTAATCAAGACAACAGTCAAGCCTAATTTTTGGTTCAAATCTTGCAACAAGGCCAAAATCTGCTTGGTTGTCTTAGGGTCAAGGGCAGAAGTTGACTCGTCTGAAATCAAGATTTTTGGATCATTAGCCAAGGCACGCGCAATGGCTACACGCTGTTTTTGCCCTCCAGATAGTTGTGAAGGGTAGTTTTCAGCACGGTCTGCCAAGCCAACCAAGTCCAGCAACTTGGCTACTTTAGCCTTCTTTTCTTCCTTACTGAGTCCAGAGTGTTTGAGGGCAAAGGCTACATTCTCCTCTGCTGTCTTTTGGCTCATCAGGTTAAAATGCTGGAAAATCATCCCGATATCTTGACGTTTACGACGCAACTGCTCTGCCGTCAAGGTCACCTTACCATCAAAAATCACATCATCGTCAATGGTAATTTTCCCTGCAGATGGCTTTTGCAAAAGGTTAATCACCCGTACAAGGGTTGATTTCCCTGCTCCAGAATATCCAACGATTCCGTAGATATCCCCTTCTTGGATGTGAATGGTCACATCCTTGACCGCTGTGATGGTTCTCTTCTTTTGATGAAAAGTCACATCGATCTGATCTAACTTGATAATATCTCTACTCATAGCTTCTAATCAGCTCCTCTACTAATTCAATATGGGTGTAATAATCGGCGATTCGCACATTTTCATCCCCACCGTGGTCTCGACTATTGGCATTTCCTAGACCGAAGGCCACCATTGGCACCTCTAGGGCATCAAAGACCGTATGCATAGGCCCTGTCCCAGCTGTAGTCGGCAAGACTGAAACGCCCTGTGGATAGAATTTCTTGGCCAACTCGATCACATTGAGAATGGCTGGTGCGCTCATATCGCTTCGATAGCTCATCTCTCCCAAGGTATAGTATAATTCTACCTTATCAAAACCATTTTTGTCTAGCTGTTTCCGAATTTTTTCCAGAACATCATGCGGTTCTAGGCCAGGAACCAAACGAACCTCTAGCTTAGCACTAGCTTCTGCTGGTAAAATCGTTTTGACTCCTTGTCCTTGATAACCTGACTGAATCCCTTCGATATTAAGAGCTGGCTCAAAAAAGAAACGTTTTAGAAAGGCTACACGGTCCTCTTGTAAGAGAGGCAATTCCAAGCCATAAATCTGGCTGATTTCCCCAGGATTGCGTTGAGCATAGGCATCCACCAAGGCTAATTCTCGTTCATTCGGCTCTTGTACTTCTTCGTACAAACCTTCAACCAAGATACGGCCATCTGCGGCACGAAGGGACTGTAGGGCTTGAAGGAGGTACCAAGGAGCTGATTCCACAACTCCTCCATAACTAGAGTGGATATCCACATCCGCACTTTTTACCTTGGCATCAAAGGTCACAATCCCCTTATTTCCACCAGAAATTTCTAACTGCTCCAAGGCATTCTTGGTCCCTTGTTCCCAAACTAACAAATCTGCACCACGGAGTTTATCCGCATGCTTTTCTAGATACTTATCTAGGTCTGTTGAAGCCGATTCCTCCGCTCCCTCCATGATAAAACTGATATTAACAGGCAAATCATCATGGTGCTGCATGTATTTTCTCAAAGCACTCAAACGAGCTGTGATATGACCCTTATCATCGTCAACCCCACGCCCATACATGAAGCCATTGCGCACTGAAAGAGTAAAGGGATCCTCTGTCCAGATCTGATCCCCATCCGCTGGCACAGTGTCATAGTGGTTATAGAAAATCAGAGTCTTAGCATCTGGACGCGAACTCTTGAAATGCGCCATGACAAAGGGAGCCGTATAAGTCTCATCAATCTCCACTTCAGCCCCAACACGTTTGAAAATCTCACCCAGATAGTTAGCAACTTCTTTGAGACCCACCTGTTGGGCAAAGACCGACTTCTTAGAAATCAAGGTACGCAAAACCTCAAAATAATGCTGGGCCACATGATCCTTTTCAAATTTTTCAATCTGTTCTTGTTCGCTAGGAAAAACCATATTCTCTCTACCTTTCTATGAACCTATAGTCTTCTTTACAATCCATGCTCTATACAAAAGCAAGAGGTGGAATTTTCTCTCCCACCTCCCTGTTTCTTATTACCAAACTGGTTGATCCAAACCGTCTGATGTTTCTTCGATAACTTTTTTCACGTCATCTGTGTGGTAAGCTGCGATCACTTTCTTGATAGCATCAGCCTTAGGTGATGTTTCCCAATCTTTTTTCGCAACGATGATGTTGTACCATTGTTTTGAATTTTCATCAGCTTGTTCTTTGAAAAGTGCTTTCTTGTAGTCCAATTTTGCTTCTGTAACGAAGGTATTGTTTACAACGGCAGCGTCAACTGATGACAATGAACGAGCTGTTTGGCTAGCATCCAATTCAGTAATTTTCAAGTTCTTTGGATTTTCTTTGATGTTAGCAACTGTTGCAAGAGCAGTTCCTGAAACGTCCAATTTAATCAAGCCAGCTGATTGAAGCAAGTAAAGCGCACGGCTTTCGTTTGTAGCATCGTTCGGTACAGCGATTTCTCCGTTTGCTGGGATGTCTTCTACTTTAGTGTACTTGTTGTCACTTCCATTCAAACCTGAGTAAAGACGGATTGGAGAGATGTAAGTATCTGCAATCGCTACAAGGTCTTTTCCGTTTTCTTTGTTCCAGTTGTTCAAGAAGTTATAGTGTTGGAAAGCGTTCAAATCTACTTCGCCATCAGCAGTTGCCTTGTTTGGTTGTGAGTAGTCTGTGAACTCTGTAAATTCCAAGGTAATGCCGTCTTTTTTAACCAATTCTTGGATTTTGTCCCAACGTTTTTCTTCAGAACCGCTACGGTTAACAGTTGCGATTTTGATAGTTGTTGCATTGTCTGCTTTCTTTTCTGAGTTTCCGCAAGCTGCAAGAGCCAAACCTGCGACTGTAGCAAGGGCTGCTACACCAAGCCATTTTTTAATTTTCATGATTCTTTCTCCTTAAAAATAATACCGTACTAGTATCTCACAATTTGTTTGATTTCACAAATTGTTATTAGATAGTCAGATATATAGTTTAAAACTATATCCCTAAAAACTGAGAAATCACCCATCTTATTCAGAATGGATGATTTCAAGAAATTATTTAATATCAGCTTCTGCTGGTAGATAAGTGTCTCCGAAGAATTGTTTTGACAATTTTTCAAGAGTTCCGTCTTTGTAGAGTTCTTGGATACGTTTGTCTACAAATGTTTTCAACTCATCTTGACCTTGAGCAAGAAGTGGGTAAACGTACGGTTGTTGGTCGCTTGGAAGTTCGATAACTTTCAAGTTGTCCAAACCTTGGTTCTTGATGACTGTTTCAACACCGATTTTATCAAAAATTTTATAGTCAAATTGTCCATCACTCAAACGTCCCATAATTTGTTGGAAATCTGCCTTAGTATAGTTCAGGATAGTTGGGTTATCTGCGTGTTGTTTGTTATATTCTTCCAACTGTTTAGCTGATGTAGTAGCTTGAACAATCTCTGTCGATTTTCCACCGATATCAGCGAGAGACTTGATACTAGAGTCATCTTTCTTCACTACAAGGACATTAGGGTTTTGGGCAATTGGTGCGGCATATAGGTATTTCTCCGCACGTTCTTTAGTGTAGCTAAGATTGTTGACAGCCATATTGTAACGGTCAGCGTCAAGACCAGCAAAGACACCTGACCATTCTGTCTTTTCAAACTTGACATCATATTTGTCAGAATCTTTAAAGATAGCGCGAACGACTTCAATCTCGTAACCAGTCAATTCGCCATTTTCTTCATAGATAAATGGTTTTGGCGAGCCATTGGTTGCAACGATAATTTCTTTCTTACTAGCTGCTTCTCCTTCTTTCTTAGCACCACCTGAGCAAGCCACAAGCACACCTGCAGCAACAAGCCCTAGGGCAGCAAGAGATGAGTATTTAACGATTTTTTTCATGTCATTTCCTCCAAAATAGAATACCTTATAATCTTAACAGAAAAAGAGCATTTACGCCATTATATGATATCTATCTCTGTGATAGGTTTTCTTTATGGCTGATTTAAAAGACCAAACGCAAGATGGCAATCAAGACCACTCCAAAGAGAACTGTTCCGACTAGATTGCGGTAGCGAAAGGCTACCCAAGCTGTTGGAAAGATGGCTAAGAAGTCCAGCCATTTGATTTGAGGTAAGTTACCAACCTTGCCTGTCACTACGCTTGAAAGAATCAAGGCAAAGATAATAGAAACGGGCAAGAACTTCAAAAAACGTTCAACAATCGCAGGCAGGCCCTTATACTTGACCAAGATGAAGGGAATCATACGGGGAATCCAAGTCACCAAGCCAGAGAAAATAACTGCTAATAAAAGATACTTACTGACCATCTAATACCACCCCCATTGTACAACCAAGTAGCGTCGCAAATAGAACAGCTAGTGACTGAGACACCACTGTCAAGAGTAAAAAGAAGGACACCGCAACAACTGCTAGGATAATGAGCAGATTGCGGACAGGAATCCGTCTTTGCATAATCTGGAATTGCGAAGCAAAAATTCCGATGAACATCCCAACAAGAGCAAAATCCAAGCCAACGATTTCTGGATTTGGCAGTAGGCCACCCAGAGCCGTTCCGACAACTGTCCCAACAAACCAAGCCACATAGCTGTTGAGATTGTTTCCGTGCATCCACATAGGATTGACCTTGTCTGTATGGGCCAATTCGCCCATCAAAACGCCATAAGTCTCATCCGTCAAGAGACTAGACATACCGATATTTTGCCAGAGACTGGTATGACGGAAATAGGTCGACGCATGCAAACTCAACAAAAAAAGACGCAAATTGATTAGAAAAACCGTCATGGCAATGGCTGCCACAGGTGCTTGAACCGCAATCAGTGCCAGCATAGCAAACTGGGCACTCCCAGCATAAACAAAGAGACTCATCAAGCCCATCTCAACAGGTGTCACATAGGGCGCACCGATAATCCCACAGGCAAGGCCAATACTGACATAACCAAGGGCTGTTGGCATGGCCGCCTGCGCCCCCTCCCAAAATCCTTTTTCTTTCATCTTTCTCCTCATATTGTCTTAATAATACTCAATGAAAATCAAAGAGCAAACTAGAAAGCTGGCCACAGGTTGCTCAAAACATTGTTTTGAGGTTGCAGATAGAAGCTGACGCAGTTTGAAGAGATTTTCGAAGAGTATAAGTAGGCTGAAAAGGCTCCAGCCATAGCATGGACTATTATAACACATTCAGGAAAGAGAAAAAAGTCTGCTGATTGTAATCAGACAGACTCCATTTTATTCTTATTTAATCTTGAAGAATTGAACAATTGCCACAATACCTTGATAAATAAAGACAAAGGCAATGGTGTAACTAATATAGAGACCGGTCATCAATGGGTGTCCCATCATGATTAAACCTGCTACGATTCCTAAAATCCCCATCCAAACTAGAGGGGTACCTACCGATTTATCCGTCTTACGAACCTTGAAACCAACGATAGTTTTTGTAATACCATTTGTCAAGGCCCATAAAGAAATGATAAATGGTACAAATGTTACCATTTCAATAAAGCTACCTGAGAACAAGGTAAGAGCGAGGATGAGGGTAACAATTCCTCCAAATAAATTCCAGCCATGCTTTTCTTCTGATTTGAAGTATTGTACAATCTCAGAAATCCCTTGAACTGCAAATACAAGTGCAAACCAGAAAGTCATGGAAGCCAAGCTAATAAGAGGATGTGCAAACATATTAAAACCTACAAAAACTGCAAAAATACCCGCAATTAGTAACAACCATTTCCAAATTTTCGACATTATTTTTCTCCTTTTTTAGAGTAATCTTCCTCTAGTATTCCATAAATCATCATATCCAAAACCTGTGATAATTGATGTTCATATCCTGAAACCAAGTCAGGCAAACTGCTATCTGACGAAACAGTTAAATAATAGGAACGAAACATATCCTGAATCAATCGCAGATAGTCCATAGCTCGTTTCTCATCAATATGCTCTTTCAGTTTGGATTCTGATATAAGTTTTTGACAAACTTGTTCATTCAAGTCCAAAAAGATAGCTTTTGGATTCTGATATAAGTTTTTGACAAACTTGTTCATTCAAGTCCAAAAAGATAGCTTTCTGTGGTGCAATGTCTGCTTCCAATTCTTCTGGTGTCGCAATCATTGCCTCAAAGAAAATGTGGCTATGTTCTGGGTATTGCTGATAAAATTGGTGACGTCTTTCCATATAATCAGCTAAGGAGGGCACTTGACCTTCCACCCCCAGAAACACTGCCAAAGCTTTCTCAAAACTCTCCTGAAAACAAGTTAGATAGAGGTCTGATTTCCCTGAAAAATTATGATACAAAACTCCTTTGGAAATACCATCCACTTTACAAAGTTCATTGATGACAAAACCTTGATAGCCTTTTGTAGCAAATTCAAACAAAGCAGCGGTAATGATTTTCTCTCTTCGTAGTCTTGTTTTTTCTTCTTTTCTCATGTATTTATCTCTACATTTTTTAATTATAAACCGATTGGTCTGAAATGTCAAGCAACTTTCTCAAAAATTTAACAGTCTGCTGATTGTAGCCATCATAAACAGACTGGAATCCAGTCTCAAACATATAATATACACATTCTTCGCTAAATGTTTTCACGGATATTCAAGAGTATGATAAAGGCAGCTAGAAGAAATAGCAATAAAACAAAGCTAACTGCCAGAGTTCCAAAGCTAGTAGCAATGGTTACCAAAGCTATTGTAAATAAGCTAGGTAAAACAACTGTAATGGCACCGATAGAGGATTGAACTGCTCCCATTGACTCCTCAGGTATTTGTTTAAAAATGAGTTCCTGTAATCGAGGAGAGAGGATACCTGCGAAAAAGGCATCCAAGGCACTAAAGATAAGAATCCAGTCAAAACGAACTGCCACAAAGCCAACTAAAAGGAGTAATTGGATAATAAGCGAGGCATATAGGGCTAGTTTTATGGAGATTGTATTCTTCAGATAGCCACTCACAAGGCTTCCGACAATAAGGGCTGACAATTCAAGGGTGGATAACAAGGCAAGAGATTGACCTGTTTGTAAATTCAAAAAGGGCTGATTCCTCAAAAACAGAGTAGAAACAGGAACTGTAACATTTATCACTGCTTGACTAATAGAGATAATAAACAAAACCAAGAGCACCTTATTCATATTCCATATCAATTTTGATGATTGGAGCAGATGCTGGCAAAAGGATTTTACAGAGAGTCCTTCTTGATAGCTAATCGTTTTTTCTACTTTCAAGAGGTCTGTTTTTATGAAAAGAATACCTAAAAATGCGATTAAAAAGGTCAGAGCATTCAGTAAGGAAATAGACTGGATAGATAGAATACCTAGTAAGACTCCTCCTAGAATATTACTGATTGTTTTCACTAAACTAACAGTTGACTGTTTAAATCCAATAGCTTCTGCCAGATGGTCTTGCCCAATAATTCTAATGAAAATCGGAGTGAGCATGGCGCCTGAAAAATAACTCAATGTGTCAGATAAGAGGTTAATCAGACAAATAAATGCTACTAATAACAAGGAAAAGGACTGCCCTGAAAGTGATAAAGAAACGATAGAGTAAAGCAAAAATTTTGCAAAACTAATCATTGTATATTTTAGGACACGATGATGTTGAAAATCCGCCAAAACTCCCAGAAAGATTTGCAGAACTTGAGGAAGGGTTTCTGAAATCGTGATCAGTAAAATCGCCAAAGGGGCAAAAGATGCATCTGCCACATAATTCAAAAAGGCCAGATAAAAAATCGTATCCCCAACCGTTGAAATCCACTGGTTGATGGTTAATTGCCTAAAATTTCTATTTTGAAGAAATACTTTCATCACAACTCCTTTTAAAGTTCCAGTGTATAGAAAACAAGACTTGGTTTAATATTGAACTCCAAGCCTTGCTCATATTCAGATTCATCCATTATATGATGTTCATGCCGTATTTTATAATAAATCATATCTTAAAAATACCAGACCACACTATTCCCTGCTTGTATTTAGCTTCTTTCTTTTGGACAAATTTTGCTAAATCCAACAACTCTGTCGGCGGTTCACCTTTAAAGCTCAACAATTCTTTAGAGACGGCAAAAGAAAGACGTACAGCTAACAAATCTTCATTAGTACTAGAGAACTGTTTTGCTGTTTCCAGCAATTGCTTCCTAAATTCTTCCGTCAAGCTAATTTCCTTATTATTGTATAGGGAATGAATTAACATTTGTAACTGACTTTGTTTTTCCATCGTTTACCTCATTTTATCTAGGACGCCAAGTTTCACTTTTAGTCCAGCCATTTACAGTATGCTCATAATTAAACATATACTGTACGAATTCCCATCTATAAACCACTTCTGCGACTTAGGATCTGCTTGAAGTGCTTTACAAGGATAGTATAACACGAAAATTAGCTTATTTTAGAAAATCGCATATTTGATATTTTTTCTTATAGAAATTTCAGATTTGCAATTGTTGACTACTCAATAAGTTCTTTGTATTGCTTCAAACGCAATTCGAAGAGGGCTAGCAATTGTGGATTTTCTAATACTTGCAGAGATTGGATAAATCTTTCAATCTCTTTTTGATTGCTTCCTTTGGTTTGAAGGAAAATCTTCATTTTCTTTAAAAACTGCCACAATACTTTTTCAAAAACATCGTATGGACGAAGCATGCTCTCTAGCTCAGCTTCAAAAATTGGGATATAAGAGAAAAGTTTACGCTCCATGAGTTCTGATATAATATTCAGAAATCCACTTTTCATATACAATCGATTATGTACCAACTCTTTAAATTCCCTAGATTTCTCAATTAAAGCGGTCGATAAAAATATCAAATCTTGATTGCTCAAGAAGGGCATGGTATTGCAAAAGAGATAGAGTTCAAACCAGGTCCAAGACTCAATAGCATAGAGATAGATAGTCAAAAACTCGCTATCTTCTTTTACTAATGGATAGTTCTTATTTAAGGAATGGAGTGCGTTTTTAATTACAATGGCATTCAAACGACGATAGGTCTCTGCCATCTGTTCTTGCTCGACTTCCTCCAACAGTTGCTCTAAACCAGCTATATCTTGGTGGGCAAAGCGATCCACAACCTTTCTACCAATTCGCATATGTGGAGATTCTTGATAGTTGTTGAGCTTGTGCCCAAACTCATCAAAGGTCACATTTATACCTTGGATAGCTAGAATCAACTTATCTGCAGACAGCATAGACTGCCCTAGTTCGAACTTGGATAGCTGAGAAGCTGTTAGTCCAGCACAAGCCACATCTGACTGCTTGAGCTTTCTAGCCAAACGTAATTCCTTGTAAAATTCCCCCAATTCCATTCTCCCAATCATCTGACCACCTCCTATTCTTTATATATTATATCATTATTTACATTTATTTGTCAAAATATTCTGACATTTCGGCAAGTAAAAAAGTCAGCCTTAAGCTGACTCTTTATTCCATAGTATCAAAAGCGAGACTTGGTTTGGCATTGAGGTCCAAGTTTGCAAAATTTTCTTTGTTCCACTCGCTGACGCTGGCATAGGCAATCATTCCTGCATTGTCTCCACAAAGACGCAGTGGTGGGATGATGACCTTGACATCTGTGATTTCGGCCGCTAGGCGTTCTCTGAGACCTTTATTGGCTGCCACGCCACCTGCCACAACCAGGGTTTTAACAGGGTATTTTCCCAAGGCCTTCTTGGTTTTTGCCATAAGAATATCCAAGACAGCTGCTTGAAAGGAAGCACACAAATCCTCTGTGGACAAGCTTTCTCCCTTTTGCTCGGCATTGTGGTGAAGATTGATAAAGGCCGATTTCAAACCTGAGAATGAAAACTCCAGATTATCTTCCTTAATCATGGCACGAGGGAAATCATAAATATCCTGTCCCTGATGAGCTAGCTCGTCAATCTCACGACCAGCAGGATAGGTCAAACCCATGACACGGCCAACCTTATCATAGGCCTCACCAACCGCGTCATCTCGCGTTTCCCCAACAATCTTGTAGTCACCAGCCTCCGAAACATAAACCAACTCTGTGTGCCCACCGCTAACCAAGAGGGCTAGCAAGGGAAACTCCAAAGGCTCCACACTCTGAGCGGCCATGAGGTGGCCAGCCATGTGGTTAACGGGAATCAGCGGAAGCCCATGTGCCCAAGCAAAAGCCTTGGCAGCTGACAAACCAACTAGTAAGGCTCCGACCAAGCCCGGTCCATAGGTAACCGCCACAGCTGTTACGTCCTCTTCGGTAATTCCTGCTTCTGCTAGAGCCTCCTCGATACAGGCTGTAATGACCTCGACATGGTGACGACTAGCTACTTCTGGCACTACGCCCCCAAAACGTTTGTGGCTCTCGATTTGACTAGCAATGACATTGGACAAGAGCTGGTCGTCTTTTTTTAAGACAGCGACACTGGTCTCATCACAGGATGTCTCAAATGCTAAAATATATCTATCCTTCATCTATTTCTCTCTTCATGATGATGGCGTCCTCGACTGGGTCATGGTAGTAGGCCTTTCGCTCAGCGATGACTGCCATCTTTTCTTTCTTGTAAAATGCTTGCGCTCGGTGATTTGACTTTCTGACTTCGAGGAAAATCTCCTTATCTGCCGGCAATTGAGCAAACAAGGCCGAGGCAATTCCCTGACCCTGATAGACTCCTTTGACAGCGATTTGCAGGACTTCTGCTTCAAATAGATTCTCCTGCACAGCTAAAAATCCAATCACTTCTGCTCCATCATAAGCTAGAGCATACCAAGTCTGGTCTTGGGACAAATCTGCTTGGATTTGTTCCAGCGTCCAAGAACTGACTGGGTAAACAGCTGCCATAACAGCGTAGATGGCTTGAGCCAGATCAGGTTGCTGTTGAGTTCCTTTGATTTCTATCATAGGCGTTTAATATAAGACTCGCCAGATTCGGTGTGATTCTTTAGCCAGTTTTCCTCAGCCTCGACACGCTTGAGGTAGTTCGGCACAAAATCATGCAAGGAGTCTGCTTCCTTGTCCCAGGCCCAGAGAGCTAGATTAGCTGCATTTGGCAAGGTTTCTTTGAAATTAGTCCTTGGCAAGTGTTCTTGAATCTGCTCCACAAAGGTGCCAACTTCTCCGACAAAGGTTACTTGACTAGCACCCTTGATTAGCTCAATCACTCGCTCAAAGGGCAGGTGTGCTTCTGGCATGACAGGTTTGGCATTCTCATAAAATCCTGCGTAAACATTGTTGCGACGCGCATCCATCAAAGGAACGAACAAACCTTCTTGTTGGTAGGGCACCAGAGCCAAGAGGCTAGACATACCAACTAACTCGATGTTAAGAGTATGAGCAAGGGTCTTGGCAGTTGCTACCGCAATTCGCAAACCTGTGTAGCTACCTGGCCCTTCCGCCACAACGATTCTATCCAAATCCTTGGGCGTCCAGTTCACACTTGCCATCAAAAAATCGATGGCAGGCATGAGGGTAATACTGTGATTTTTCTTAATATTAATCGTCGTCTCGGCAAGAACCTGCTTGTCCTCTAAAATAGCGAGAGAAAGAGCCTTGCTGGACGTATCAAAAGCTAATACTTTCATAACACATTCCTATCTTTTTGTCTGCTTACTATTATACTACAAAAGCTGGCACATGGGAATTTTCTTTATCCCCAAACAAAAATGCCCCAGCATGAGCAGGGCATCTAAGCATTTAATCCAAAGTAAAATACAAACCAAACGACATAGGTTACAAGGAGGAGAAAAAGCGAGTAGAGGGTCACAAAGGTAATTTTCCATAAGAACTTGGTTTGTCGTCGTTCCAGTTTGGCAAATAGAAGATTCCCAGCGTAAACGCAAGCAACAAACACAATAAAAGCCACCAAGCGAGCTCCGATAGCAAAAGCAAATAAGTTATACATAGGGCAACCTCCTTGACTTAAAACTATATGGAATTATGACAAGCAATAAATTTCACTTCCATTATCAAGATAACATATTTTCTTTATTTTTGCAAACGATTACAAAGAAATCGTCCTGTGACTTTCTCGTTTCCGTCTTTTACTAATTTTTCATTTTGTGGTATAATTGAAATAATTGTAACGAATCAAGGTCAATCTAGACACAAAATGGAATGAAATCAAGCAAATCTATGCTAAAAGTTTGGAATAAGCTGACCTGTAAAATAGAAAGGAACTATATGATTTACAAAGTTTTTTATCAAGAAACAAAAGAACGTAGCCCACGCCGTGAAACAACACGCGCACTTTACCTAGACATCGATGCCAGCTCAGAACTTGAGGGTCGTATCGCTGCTCGCCAACTTGTCGAAGAAAATCGCCCAGAGTACAATATCGAGTATATCGAACTCTTGTCTGACAAATTGCTAGATTACGAAAAAGAAACTGGCGCCTTCGAAATCACGGAGTTCTAATATGGCCTATACTCTTAAACCTGAAGAAGTCGGCGTTTTTGCCATCGGTGGTCTGGGAGAAATCGGGAAAAACACATACGGAATTGAATACCAAGACGAGATTATCATCGTCGATGCTGGGATTAAATTCCCAGAAGATGATTTGCTGGGTATCGACTACGTCATTCCTGACTACTCATACATCGTGGACAATATCGACCGCGTCAAGGCTGTTTTGATTACCCACGGACACGAGGACCACATCGGTGGGATTCCATTCCTGCTCAAGCAAGCAAATGTCCCGATCTACGCTGGACCACTTGCCTTGGCTTTGATTCGTGGGAAACTCGAAGAACACGGCCTCTTGCGCAACGCCAAACTTTACGAAATCAACCACAACACTGAGTTGACCTTTAAAAATCTCAAGGCAACTTTCTTTAGAACGACTCACTCTATTCCAGAGCCTTTGGGAATTGTCATTCATACTCCTCAAGGGAAAATTGTCTGTACGGGTGACTTCAAGTTTGACTTAACACCAGTTGGTGAACCAGCAGATTTGCACCGTATGGCTGCGCTGGGCGAAGAAGGTGTTCTCTGTCTTCTATCTGACTCAACAAATGCGGAAGTACCAACCTTTACCAACTCTGAAAAAGTTGTTGGTCAGTCCATCATGAAGATTATACAAGGCATCGAAGGACGTATCATCTTTGCATCCTTTGCCTCAAATATCTTCCGTCTCCAACAAGCAACAGAAGCTGCTGTTAAGACAGGACGTAAGATTGCGGTCTTTGGCCGTTCTATGGAAAAGGCTATTATCAACGGAATTGAGCTTGGTTACATAAAAGCTCCAAAAGGAACCTTTATCGAGCCAAATGAAATCAAAGACTACCCTGCAGGCGAGATTCTTATCCTCTGTACAGGTAGTCAAGGTGAGCCGATGGCAGCCCTCTCTCGTATCGCCAACGGAACCCACCGTCAGGTACAACTCCAACCAGGTGATACCGTTATCTTCTCTTCAAGTCCAATCCCTGGAAATACTACTAGCGTCAACAAGCTGATTAACATCATTTCAGAAGCTGGTGTCGAAGTTATCCACGGTAAGGTTAACAATATCCATACATCTGGACACGGTGGCCAGCAAGAGCAAAAACTTATGCTCCGCTTGATTAAGCCAAAATACTTCATGCCTGTTCACGGTGAATACCGCATGCAAAAAGTCCACGCTGGACTAGCAGTGGATACTGGTGTTGAGAAGGACAATATCTTTATCATGAGCAATGGTGATGTGCTTGCCCTTACTGCTGACTCAGCTCGTATCGCAGGTCATTTCAACGCCCAAGATATCTATGTCGATGGAAATCGTATCGGTGAAATAGGTGCTGCTGTCCTCAAAGATCGTCGTGATCTATCTGAAGACGGTGTCGTTCTGGCAGTCGCAACTGTTGACTTCAAATCGCAGATGATTCTGTCTGGTCCAGACATCCTCAGCCGAGGCTTTGTCTACATGAGAGAGTCTGGCGACTTGATTCGCCAAAGCCAGCGTATCCTCTTCAATGCAATTCGTATCGCACTGAAAAATAAGGATGCTAGCGTTCAATCTGTCAATGGTGCCATTGTCAACGCTATTCGCCCCTTCCTCTATGAAAATACAGAACGTGAACCGATCATCATCCCTATGATTCTCACACCAGATGAAGAATAATACTCTTCGAAAATCAAATTCAAACCACGTCAGCTTCGCCTTGCCGTACTCAAGTACAGTCTTCGGCTAGCTTCCTAGTTTACTCTTTGATTTTCATTGAGTACAAGTCAACAAAACAGCCCCGTTTTCGGAGCTGTTTTTCTCTATGCTTTCTTTTCTTGATTTTTAGAAATACTACGATTTTTACCTTCAAGATACACCATCAAAATAGAAATATCTGCTGGGTTTACTCCCGAAATACGGCTAGCTTGGCCGATGGTTTCTGGATTGATGAGCTTGAACTTCTGACGAGCTTCGGTTGCAATAGAATCAATGTCATCCCAGTCGATATTGGCTGGAATGCGTTTTTCTTCCATGCGTTTCATCTTGGCAACCTGGTCCATGGCCTTGGAAATATAGCCTTCGTACTTGATTTCTGTTTCAATCAATTCGATAATCTTGTCATCCAAGTTCTCTGCAGCTGGTCCGATGAAGGCCACCACATCTTGGTAAGAAACTTCTGGACGGCGAAGAAATTCCTTGGCTGTCACCGCATCTGTCAACGGCTTGAAGCCCATCTCCTCAACCTTAGCATTGGTTTCTTTGACTGGCTTGAGTTTGATACTGTTTAGGCGCTTCATCTCATTGTCAAATTGATTTTTCTTGATTTCAAAGCGAGCCCAGCGTTCATCATCCACAAGTCCAATCTCGCGTCCCATCTCAGTCAAACGCATATCAGCGTTGTCATGACGGAGAATGAGACGGTATTCAGCACGACTGGTCAAAAGACGATAAGGTTCAATGGTTCCCTTGGTCACCAAGTCATCAATCATGACCCCAATATAACCGTCACTACGCTTCAAAATCAACTCAGGCTTGCCTTGGACTTTCAAAGCCGCATTGATACCCGCGATAATCCCTTGGCCTGCTGCCTCTTCGTAACCTGACGTTCCATTTGTCTGACCAGCAGTGAAAAGACCTGAGATTTTCTTGGTTTCCAGAGTCGCACGCAACTGGTGTGGCAAGACCATGTCATACTCAATGGCATAACCTGTTCGCATCATCTCTGCATTTTCCAAACCTTTGATGGAATGAACCAAGTCACGCTGGACATCCTCAGGCAGACTGGTTGAAAGTCCTTGAACATAGACTTCCTCTGTATTGCGCCCTTCTGGTTCTAGGAAGAGTTGGTGACGTTCCTTATCCGCAAAGCGCACAATCTTATCCTCAATCGATGGACAGTAACGAGGTCCCACTCCCTTGACCACACCTGTAAACATAGGCGCGCGGTGAAGGTTGTTTTGAATAATCTCATGACTGGTACCATTGGTATATGTCAACCAGCATGGCACCTGGTCCTTGACATAATCCTCATCACGTGAAGTATATGAGAAGTGATTTGGCGCTTCGTCCCCTGGCTGAATCTCTGTCACATCGTAATTGATAGAAGAAGCCTTGACACGTGGAGGGGTTCCTGTCTTGAAACGACCGATTTCGAGGCCCAGTTCCTTGAGATTGTCAGCAAGGTTAATAGAAGCTAGGCTGTGGTTAGGACCTGATGAGTACTTGAGGTCTCCGATGATAATTTCCCCACGGAGAGCAGTCCCTGTGGTCACGATAACAGCCTTAGCAGCATACTCTTGATTGGTCGCTGTACGCACACCGACAACCTTGCCATCTTCCACTAAAATCTCATCAATCATGGTTTGACGAAGGGTCAGATTTTCTTGATTTTCAACCGTCTTGCGCATCTCCTTAGAGTAAAGCTCCTTGTCAGCCTGCGCACGAAGGGCACGGACAGCTGGCCCCTTCCCTGTGTTAAGCATCTTCATCTGGATGTAAGTCTTGTCAATGGTTTTGGCCATCTCGCCACCGAGGGCATCAACTTCACGCACAACAATCCCCTTGGCAGAACCACCGATAGAGGGATTGCAAGGCATGAAAGCCAGCATTTCAATGTTGATAGTCGCAAGTAAGACCTTACAACCCATACGGCTAGCGGCCAAGGAAGCCTCGACCCCAGCGTGTCCCGCACCGATTACAATAATATCGTATTCTTCAGTAAAATTATATGTCATTTCTTAACCTTTCAAAAATTTCTCGTAAATAAGGAACTAACTTCTCCTCCTCTAGAGCTTGAGCCATAGTAACCCATTTAAAGTGCGTATGCTCTTCAGGATCTAATCTGATAATTGGCTTCTCCCCAACCCACTCTGCTTTATAAACTAATCGAGTAAAGACAGTATCCTTAGAGGTATCCAGTTGACTATCTTCGTGAAGAAGTCTGAGCGAACTGCTATCTAGCCTAACTCCCGCTTCTTCAATACATTCTCTAAGAGCTCCATCTCGCGGAAGTTCACCCTTTTCAACCCCGCCACCAGGAATATCCCAGTAAGTTGGATAAACATTGGGTTGTCCTCTTTTAATTTCCGAACGCTGAATGAGCAAATAATCATCACCACTATGAACAAGTACATGGGCAATAAGCTTAACCATCATTTTCTCTCCTATTCCTCAAGATGAATGTGTCTTAGTTGGCCGTCCCAATCTGGCAGGGCTATTTTTAAAAAGGCTGGAACTAGATTGATACCCTTAAGCTTGTCTATGTCAATCCATTCACAGGGCTGCCTTTTCTCATCTTCCTGCATGGTCAATGGGGCATCTTCAAGCAAATCCACCAGATAATGAAACTCGATATTGTGATAATAAACACCGTCCTGTTCAAAACGATTTTCAACCACAAAAACTAGCTGCCCAGCTTGAGCTTCGACACCCAGTTCTTCCCTCACTTCACGGACTACCGCGTCTTCCGTGCTTTCATTGACTTGAATCGCACCACCGATAGTATAATACTTGCCCTTATCTTTGGTGACTAGAAGCTTGCGATTTTGAAGAATCAAGGCTGTCGCCCGAACTCCAAAAATTGTATTTCCTACTTTTGTCCGAAAGTCTTGCTGAGTCATTTTTGTCCTTTCCTCTAAACGACACAAAAACAGTCAAAACTCCAAAGAAGTGCAGGACAAAAAAGCCTGCAACATCCATGAGCTTTGACCATCATTTCTATTGCTTTTATTATTGTAGCAAATTGAGAAAATTTGTCAATCTAAATGTACTGACAAACTTGTCCATCGCGGTAAGCATTGTCAATCAAACCACCACCTAGACACTCTTCCCCGTCGTAAAAGACAACTGCCTGACCTGGTGTGATGGCGCGTTGCGGTTCTGCAAAGATAACCTCTGCCTTGTCTCCTTTGACATGGACGGTCACCTTAGAATCAGGCTGACGGTAGCGGAATTTAGCCGTACATTCGAGCGTAAACTCCTCTGGCATGTCACGAGTAAAGTGGACTTGACTAGCCTCTAGGCTGGTTGACATGAGCGAATCATGGTAGAATCCTTGTCCTACATAGAGAATATTCTTGCTTAGGTCTTTTCCGACAACGAACCAAGGGGCATTGTCACCACCGTGTTGCCCACCGATACCGAGGCCTCCACGCTGACCAATTGTATAATACATAAGGCCTGCATGCTCGCCCATATCACGGCCATCCACTGTCATCATTCGCCCTGACTGAGCTGGCAGGTAGTTGCTGAGAAAGTTTTTAAAGTTCTTTTCTCCGATAAAGCAAATTCCTGTCGAGTCTTTCTTCTTAGCAGTCGCAAGTCCTGCTTCTTCTGCGAGTCTGCGAACTTCAGGTTTTTCCAAATGTCCCAGTGGAAACATGGTTTTTTGGAGTTGTTCTTGCGAAAGCTGGCTGAGGAAATAGGTTTGGTCCTTGCCATTGTCCACGCCACGAAGCATGTGAACGATGCCATCCTCATCACGCGCTACTCTAGCATAATGCCCAGTCGCCACATAGTCTGCCCCCAAGGTCATAGCATAGTCCAAAAAGGCCTTGAACTTGATTTCCTTGTTGCACATAACGTCTGGATTTGGCGTGCGCCCTGCACGGTATTCCGCTAGGAAATACTCGAAAACGCGGTTCCAGTACTCTTTTTCAAAATTGACAGAGTAGTAAGGAATGCCAATCTGGTCTGCTACCGCAGCCACATCCTTGTAATCTTCGGTCGCCGTACAGACGCCGTTTTCATCTGTGTCGTCCCAGTTCTTCATGAAGATGCCAATCACATCGTAACCCTGCTCCTTGAGAAGAAGAGCCGTCACCGACGAATCAACACCACCACTCATCCCCACAACAACACGTGTTTTAGAGTTATCACTCATGGTAAGTCTCCCATCTATTCGTTTATTTATACCCCTCAAAATTCTATTTACTATGACTTTCAATAGAATTTCTTCGAGTATAGTCTTTTCGTTTGCTTTTAGGACTAGGCAACGAGTCGCAGGCATAACTTGAGTTAGGCAAGACGAGTTAACGACGTAATAAAAGATAAACGAAATGACTAGTTCACGATTGAAGGTCGTGTGTGCTTAACGATTGAAGGTCGCTTGAGCAGTATTCATTATAACATGCTTGGTTGGAGAAGACAAGAAAGAGGCTGATAATCTACCGGCCTCTTTTATAAAATAATCAATCCTTGAACAAAATCCATTGTTGAAATGCTGTTCTAAACCATTAATCGCTCAGATTTCCCAGAATAGAGCTGTCCTAACTATCGAATAGATTAAATCCATACATATCCACGCAATTCTACGTTTAGAGTTGCCATAAAATAAATGTTTTAGGGATATTCTAAATCTTTGACTGCTTAAAATTTTACGTTCTGAAGGATTCTAAAGCTAGAATAGCATAAAAATCATGAAAACTGAACTATTCGAAGCTTCAGAATCATACGATTTCTATAGGAAGTATCTTTTTAGTACGTGTGGTTAGGAGGTGATTTTAGGGAATCTCCCAAAAACAACTGATTTCCTATTTTTATCAATCAAAAATGTTGATAAATGAGTGTTTTAAAATTAAATTTTAAAGGTATCCTTAAATTTAAAGATTTTTGATAAGATTTCTGTATTTTTTACAATTCAATGATACGATGACATTGTTGGGCTACATAAGCATCGTGGGTCACAATAATGACTGTTTTCCCCTCGCGATTCATCTCTAAGAGAAACTTCAAGACCAAATCTCTATTTTCAGGGTCCAGAGAACCTGTTGGTTCATCGGCTAAAATCAGCTGGCTGGGTTTTAAGATGGCTCTAGCAACTGCAATTCGTTGTTGTTCGCCACCAGACAACTCGGAGACCTTTTGATGCAACGTAGCTGACAAACCTACTCTCTCTAAAATCTCTTCCACCTTTTTGAGCTTGTCTTTCTTGGACAATTTCACATATTTCAGCGCCAGCATGAGATTGTACTCGACCGTTTCATCATCAATCAGGGCAAAATTTTGAAACAGATAAGAGATATGTTCACGGATTATTGTTTGCGACTTGGCAGAATTGACCGCTAGATTTGTCTGACCAAAAATCTCATACCGTCCGCTATAATCACCATCTATCAAACCTAATAAATTTAACAAGGTCGACTTACCACTACCACTTTTTCCAACGATGGCAACCAAATCTCCCTGATCAATCCTGAGAGATAAGTGATCCAAAATCACTTTTCCTCCAATGGTTTTGGTAATATTTTCCAACTCAATCATAAGATGCCCCCTTTCAATAACTCTACTAGACTTCTTTTCTCCATCCTAGAAGCCAAGACTAACACAAATAGTATATCCAGACATGTAAAGCCTGCAAACAGCAGGAGTGGCAAGAGCGCATGGGCAAAGAAAATCAATACTAGAAGAGGGAGACTATAGCCCAACAAAAGTAGAACGAGGAGAGGACGGTAGCGATCGACCAGTTTCCACCCCATAAACTTCTTGGTAATGATATCCCTGCGCTTCAACAAGAAAGTGGTAACGAGTAAAAAGTAGGAGACAATCATACTGAGAAGAGCAAATAAGGCAAAAAGAACGTTAAAATTACGAACAGAATCCCGATAGGTATCGACCATCTCCTCTTGAATTGCTTGAATCGATGAAAATTTTAAATAGCTACCATCAGATAAGTTATCGACTAACTCTGTAATCACTTTTTGATTTTGTTCTGTATTTTCAACTTTCATCGGGTTGTTTAAACCTGTCGTTGACAAGCGAGTCTTTTCTTCCCACATCATGTCTTGATCATTTACCAGACTAATGATTGGATTGTGGAGATTTTCCTTTCGCTCATTATTATAAGGGAAGAAAGACCAATCTCCTTCATAGTAGGCAATTTCCACATCCATATCTTCTATTGTTTTCTTTTGTTGATCTTCATACCTCATAGAAAGATAGGCGATGGATTTTCCCAAGAACTGATTCTTGCCTTCTTGTCCTTTATCACTGGCTGGCATCAAAATAACTTTTTTAGTGCCGGTATCTGGTAACTTGAATCCCTTGCTCTTTAGAAAATTGCTATTAGCATAGTAAACATCTACCTCATCAGGCAGTTGGTACTGCTGCACTTGTTCTGCTTTGATGACTGGTTTGATAGGAAGACTCGCACCTCGCACATAGTTTACTTGTGTTTTTGCTAGCAAATCTTGATAAAATTGGTAGAAATAATCTGTAGATTTCCCTGACCCTGCTAGCTCTTCTTGCCACAGGTTATCACTGAGGCGGAAATTTTCCAAGGTCAAGTAATTCCCTTGGCTTACCCACTGTTGCTGATAAGCAAGTTCTTTGTTTTCTTGTTCTAGACTTCTTCCCACCCCAATCAGTAAGGCCGTCAGTAAAATAGTTGTCCCTATTTTCATCACATAATTGAAGATGAGACCAAGTTTGACAGATGAAAAACCTTTCAACATGGAACTGACTGTCATTTTCTGAATCATCAGGTAGGTCAGCCAACTGATGAACAAATACAACTGTAAAAGCAGAAATTGGGATAAGAGTAAACTTGGAAACAAAAGTTTTGGTCTGTAGTCCAGCACTAAAAATAGTCCCAAGTCAATGATAAGACTTCCACCCAAGAGAAGATAAAAATTAGTCTTTACAAAACCAGCTAAAATCGCCCTGCTTTGAAAACCAAGTAACTTTTGAACCCCCACTCGTTTCATCTCCATCATCGGCTGATAAACTGTCATTAAAATCACAAGCAAGATTGCTAAGATAAAGATAATGATAGATAGTAACAAAGCTTGATTTAGCACTCCAACCTGACTTCGGTAAGTGGGTTCTAATAAAATCGTCTTATCTATCTGGAAAAAATCACTCCACTTTTGTAGAATGGTATCACGATCTATCTCTTTGCTGGAGGTAATCATATAGCGCCCATTTACAGTATGAGATTTATCCTCAATATAGGATTGGAAGGTCTGGAGTCGAATGAGTTTCACCTTTAAAAAGGTGGGAATGGTTCCTAGATTATTGGGAAGGTTCTGGTTGCTGTAGACTCCCTTCTCATTCTTTGAAAAATCAAGAGAAGTCAGACCGAACTCCTGATAGGGGAAGGTTTCCTTATCAAAAACACCAGCCTTGACCACCTCATCGCCATTATCTACTTTGATAATAGAGACCTTGTCTTGACTTGTAACCTCTTCAAAAAACTGGAGAATAGTTTCTGTCGGTTTAGTGACATCTTTCAAGTACAAGTCAAATGAATAAGCTGTCTTACCCATCTCCTGAATCCGCACTATTTCTCGTGTAACATTTACATTCAGGACAAAAAACGTAGTACACAGCAAGAGCAGGAGCATACAAAGATGACTGATTTTTTTCATAGAGATACCTCCCGTGAAGAGACGAAACTGGGAAAAACTAACTTTCCAATAAAACCACATAGTGATTCTCTCAGCTTAATTGTGTTCAAGGCTGCAAACACTGCGTGGCTTTTGAATATTTAGAGGTTAGTTTTTTGGGCAATTGTCAATCAGAATGTTCTTTTATCTGTCAATAATCCTAGAAAATCTTGTCGTTTCAAGTCTGAGAAATGTTTGGTAGAGAGACTTCCCTTTTGAAGTCCATCATCTCTAACCTGCAAATAATAGCTATGTTGGCTTGTTTTAATTGTCAAAAAATCGCCAAATATAAAAACTCTTTTCCAGTTGCGAATCTCAAATTCTTTCATCTCTGATTTTGGAATGCGGATAAGTCCTTGCCGCAAATCACGATGATGCTCACTTGTGAAAGTCATCCCATTCCCAAGATTTCTTATTAGTAGTTCATCTGGAGTTACCATCACCAGCGCTATTTTAGTTAAGAAAATTTCAACTGTTGGTGGTAAAATCGCCAAGTTGAACCAAGGATGTAGGTAGCGATACGCTAAGAAATAATGAGGCTCCTCACCCAATCCTAGTTGTTTATATAAGGCCTTGACCTCACTATCTAACCTCGCTTCAAAAGACACATCCGAATGCTCTTCTTCCTTCCTCTGATTAAAATAACGCATCCAGACTAGAAAACCTATAAAGACTATAATAAATATTCCTGATAAGAGATATTTTACATTGTAGTTCATCACTTAACCTCCTGATTCACTACTCCGCCCAAAGCAGAGGCCTATTTATTTTGAAAATAGTTCCATAACAACTTTAAATAAGACTGGTAAGATTGTCAAACTAGAATTCTTTCTTTTCTAGCTACATCATAATTCTCGACTAAATACAAAGTTAAGGTCACTGAATTTGTCAACGCTTGCACACCTCCCGTTTCACCTATATTATAAATCAACATATATAACCTGTCAAGCAATTAAAGCAAATATTAAATGTTTTCAAAAAGAAGAATTATAGTTATATTTTACACATAAAAAAGATAGCTTTTGCTATCCTTATACATTATCTGACTGCTTATCCATTAGATATTGTTCCACCTTGAGCGCCTTGACTTCATTATTTTCAATTAGATAAAGCACCTTAGCTTTCATATAATAGTCCTTAGCAACAGAGATATCAAGATCTTCTGTTACATTTCCCAATAAACAATATAAATCTGCTAACCTAAAGCTACTATGATATTTGTTACAAAATTCAATTATCTCCAATAATAGCGCTCTGGACTTATCCATCTCCTCCTGTTTCCAAAGGTGGTAACAATAATTGTATTTTATTTTGATATACAACTCAATTTGTTCACGCACACTAGTATCGATTTTTGAAAGGGCTACGGAAACCTGATCATATAGTTGCTCAAATTTCTCCTTATCCTCATCATAGCCTAAGAAAATCAGCAGGGTATTCAAAATATATAAGTAATCCACTTTATCAATACTAATCCTACTAAGGATGTCCTCTATTTTTGAAATAGCTAGTTTTAATTGATGTTCACATTGATAAGTTAGAATGGCATCTATCCAGTCCAGATAAATCTTTTCATCAAAAGATAAAGAAGTCTGTTGCTTTCTCTCTCCCTCAAAAGCATATTTCAAAGAGGCATAATCTTGATTTTCCAATAATGTTTCAGACAATCTCTTGAAAGCAGACAAGCCTAGAAACTCTTTCGAAATTTCTCCTGAAAAGAAATAGTCCATATTTAAGCCCATTTTTTCAGATAATTTATATAACAAATCTGCTCCTGGCATATATTTGCCTTGTTCCATTCGACTTATCTGAGTTTGTTGGCAAATTCCTTCTGCCAACTCTTTTTGCGACCACCCCAACTCTTTTCGCTTATTTTTTAATCTTGTTGCTAATAATGCATGCATGCTAACCACCACTATTTATATTCTATAAAAACATTATACTACTTTTTTGAGAAGATTATATCAGATTGTCTACATAGTGTGAACAGGATTCTAAAAAGGAAAGAAAAAAGAGCTATTCAAAGCTCTTTCCCCTATTTCTTAATACCAGCCGTTGTTAAGCCAAAAGTTTTTAGCGGCTGACCATGAACCGTAACGTCCTGCAACGTAAGCATCTGCTACACGTTCTTGGTTTTCAGCTGAGTAGTCACCGTTCAAGTATGAATCTGTCAATTGGTAACGTCCAATGTAACGTCCATTTGTAGCTGTATAGCTACCACCTGATTCTTTTTGTGCAATCCATTCTTTAGCTTCTGCTTCAGATCCGCTTACAGTTGCGGCTGGTGCTGAAGTTTCTGCTGTAGCAACAGTTTCTTCTGCTACAGGAGCGCTTGCAGCTGGTGCTGCTTCTTCTACTACTTCTGTAGTTTCTGCTACTGGAGCTGAAACAGTTTCATCTTGAGCAGCTGGTGCTGCATAAGTAGCTGGCGCTGGTGTTGCTGCTGGTGCTACTGGACCGTCGATAACCAACTCTTGACCAACATAAATCATATGGATGTTGTCAATGTGGTTGTTTTCTGCCAATTTCTCAACAGTTGTGTTGTGAGTTTCAGCGATTTCTGAAAGTGTATCACCTTCTTTAACAGTGTAAGTTGATGATTCTTGAGCAGATACAAATGATGGAGCAAATACTGCAAACAAGGCAGCTACTCCTGCAAGAGTTGTTTTAATCTTTTTAGTTGTTGATTTCATATTTGAAAATTCTCCTTCTTTCTATACTTCTATCATACCCTTTAAATATTACTATTTCTTAACACTTTTATGTAGAAATATTACAAAATTATTTTTTATTTCCCTAAATAAGCCATTTTTGTCATAAAAGTCGCTATTTTATGCTGTTTGTGGCATTAAAAAGGTTTTTATCCACAATTAAAGTCAAGACACCCATTCTTTGATATAATAGAGATAAGAATTTTTATAAGGGGAAACTGATGAAATCACTTCGTTTTCAATCTGTCTTTGATATCATCGGACCAGTTATGATTGGCCCATCTAGTAGCCATACAGCTGGTGCTGTTCGTATTGGGAAGATTGTCTCTTCCATTTTTGATGCTACTCCGACAGAAGTCGAATTCCAACTATTTAACTCATTTGCCAAGACCTATCGTGGCCACGGGACAGACCTAGCCCTTGTTGCAGGCATTTTGGGCATGGATACAGATGATCCTGAAATCCCAAACAGCCTGGAAATTGCCCACAAGCGCGGCATCAAGATTGTCTGGACTATTCAAAAAGACAGCAATGCCCCTCACCCAAACACCACTAAAATTACCGTTAAAAATGCTCATAAGACCATTAGCGTGACTGGTATTTCTATCGGGGGAGGAAATATTCAGGTAACCGAACTCAATGGCTTTGCCGTCTCTCTCAATATGAATACACCGACTATCATCATTGTTCATCAAGATATTCCAGGTATGATTGCCCTCGTAACAGAGGCCCTTTCCCGCTATGATATCAATATCGCCCAGATGAATGTTACTCGTGAAAAAGCTGGTGAAAAAGCTATTATGATTATCGAAGTTGACAGTCGCAACTGTGATGAGGCTATCGAAGAAATTCGAAAAATCCCTCATCTCCACAATGTCAATTTCTTTAAATAGGAGGAAGCATGTTTTATTCTATCAAAGAATTGGTCGAGCAGGCAGAACTGGACTTTCAAGGAAATGTCGCAGAACTCATGATTACAACAGAGTTTGAATTGACCGGTCGCGAACGTGAAGAAGTCTTCCTTCTCATGGAACGCAATCTAGAAGTCATGAAAGCCTCTGTCCAACTTGGCCTCAATGAAAATAAATCTCGTAGTGGCCTGACAGGTGGAGATGCTGCCAAATTGGATCACTACATCAAAAACGGAAAAACTCTGTCAGATTACACGATTCTCTCTGCTGCCCGAAATGCCATTGCAGTCAATGAACACAATGCCAAAATGGGCTTGGTTTGTGCCACTCCGACCGCAGGAAGTGCTGGCTGTCTGCCTTCCGTTCTAACAGCTGCTATTGAAAAATTAGACCTCAGCCACGAGCAACAGCTGGATTTCCTCTTTGCTGCCGGTGCCTTTGGACTAGTCATCGCAAACAATGCCTCTATCTCAGGTGCTGAAGGTGGCTGTCAGGCCGAGGTTGGTTCGGCCTCTGCTATGAGTGCTGCAGCCTTGACTCTAGCTGCCGGTGGAACACCTTATCAGGCCAGTCAAGCCATTGCCTTTGTCATTAAAAATATGCTAGGCCTCATCTGTGACCCTGTTGCCGGCTTGGTCGAAGTTCCCTGTGTCAAACGCAATGCCATGGGAGCTAGCTTTGCCTTCATCGCAGCAGACATGGCCCTGGCAGGTATCGAATCTAAAATCCCTGTGGATGAAGTTATCGATGCCATGTACCAAGTAGGAGCAAGCATGCCAACTGCCTTTCGTGAAACAGCTGAAGGTGGACTCGCTGCCACCCCTACTGGTCGTCGCCTCCAAAAAGAAATTTTCGGAGAATAAGCTTATCAAATAGGAGAAACCATGACCTCTATCTCAGCTATCTTTTTCGATCTGGACGGAACCCTCGTTGATAGTTCTATCGGGATTCACAATGCCTTTACCCATACCTTTAAGGAGCTGGGGGTACCTAGCCCTGATGCCAAAACGATTCGTGGTTTTATGGGACCGCCTCTTGAAAGTAGTTTTGCGACCTGCCTTCCCAAAGAACAAATTTCTGAAGCCGTGCAGATATACCGTTCGTACTATAAGGAGAAAGGCATCCATGAAGCTCAGCTCTTCCCTCATATTGTAGGCTTGCTTGAGAAGTTATCGAGCAATTACCCTCTTTATATCACCACTACAAAGAATACTCCAACCGCTCAAGACATGACTAAAAACTTGGGAATCTATCATTTCTTTGATGGCATTTATGGTTCCAGCCCCGAAGCACCCCATAAGGCAGATGTCATACGCCAAGCCTTGCAGACACATCAACTAGCACCGGAACAAGCCATCATCATCGGAGATACCAAGTTTGATATGCTTGGAGCTCAAGAAACAGGCATTCAGAAATTGGCCGTCACTTGGGGATTTGGAGAGCAAGCAGATCTACTAAACTATCAGCCTGATTATATCGCCCACAAACCCATAGAAGTTTTGAGGTATTTTCAATAACATATACATACGACAAGGCGACGTTAACGTGGTTTGAAAAGATTTTCGAAGAGTATAAGTCTCTACATAACAAAACGCATATTACCAAGGTTCTTCAGACCTGATAATATGCGTTTTTCTTTTTTATTCAACGTGGGTTGTTTGATTGGCAAAGGCGATAATAGCTTGCTTCAACTCATCTCCACTGAGAGTGCGGAACTCTTCAATCTTTTGATCGATGGCTTCTAAAGGCATAACATTGACCTTACCAACGAAAATCTTATCCATAACTTGGTTATCAACAAGTTCGGTTGATACCAAGAGTTCTTCGTAAAGTTTTTCACCTGGGCGGATTCCAACTTCAACGATTGGAATTTCACTTTCGGTGTGTCCACTTAGAAGGACCATTTTCTTGGCCAAGTCATAAATCTTGACTGGTTTGCCCATATCAAGGATAAAGACTTCCCCATCCTTGGCATAAGCACCAGCATGGATAACCAAACGGCTAGCTTCTGGAATAGTCATAAAGTAACGGGTCATGCGGAAGTCTGTCACCGTTACAGGACCGCCTTCAGCAATCTGACGTTCAAAGACAGGAATCACACTACCTCGACTACCAAGAACATTCCCAAAACGAACCGCACAGTAAGTCGATTGGCTACGTTGGTTAAAGCCAGTGACAATCAACTCAGCCACTCGCTTGGTTGCTCCCATAACATTTGGTGGATTAACCGCCTTATCTGTCGAAATCATAACCATCTTAGGTACTTTAGCTTCATCAACAGCCTTAGCAACATTGTAAGTTCCACGAATATTGTTTTTGAAGGCTTCTTTTGGATTGCGCTCCATCATAGGAACGTGCTTGTGGGCTGCCGCATGATAAACAATAGCTGGCTTGTACTGCTCAAAGACTTGCAACAAACGGTCATAGTCTTGAATATCGGCAATAACTGGTACATAATCAATCCCTTGGAACTTGCGAATCAATTCATGATAAACAAGGTAGATTGAATTTTCCCCATGACCGAGCAAGACGATGCGTTCAGGATTGAAACGACTAACTTGGCGACAGATTTCAGAACCGATTGAGCCACCAGCACCTGTGACTAAGATTGTCTTACCTGTCAGTTCTGCGCCCAGACGCGATTCGTCAAGACGAATTTCCTGACGTCCCAAAAGGTCTGTAATATCAATTTTTTGGAAGCCAGTACCTGCTTGGTGAAGTCCTTGAACAACCGTTTCAACCTTAGGCATCTTGTAACACTTGACACCCAGCTTATTACACATCTGCAAGATACGTTCATATTCTGACGGGTCAAGCGACGGAATCGCAACGATAACACGCTCGATTTGATGGCGTTTGGCTAATTCAGGCAGATCATCATATGAACCCAAAACAGGGATTCCACCAAGTTTTTGGCCTTTTTTCTTAGAATCCTTGTCCAAAATACCGACAAGTTCTAATTCACTAGTTGGATGTTGGTAACTATCCATAAAGAGAGCTCCACCATCACCGGCACCAATCAAGAAGGTTCGACGGTGTTCTCCATCACCACTTCCCTTTTTGCGTTTAGAGTAGATTAACTGCCAAGTAATCCGTGGCAATAAAATCAAGAAAGTACTCAACAAGATAAAGAGAATGATGAAACGGATTGAAAAAAGTGGCAAGAAGGCATAGCAGATACTATATGACAAGATACTGCTAGCAGTCACACCAAAAAAGATTTTCATGAAATCCGTAATCTTGCTGTAACGACTAATACTAGCGTTCAGCCCCCAAAATCCAATCATCAATTGATAGAACAGGAAGGCCAAACTCGTATAGATAATGTAGTCAACAGGTGCTGGATTAATCAATCCGTAGAATAAAATATAAGATACAATGATGGAAACCACCATACTCAAAATATCAAATATTCCCCAGAAAACCTGTTTTTGTTGTTTATTTAAAATTTCCACCAGATCAATCACATAATCTGTGAGTTTTTTATTCATAGAAATTTACTCCTCCTTAAAAGAGCTGGATGATTATACTCAATGAAAATCAAAGAGCAAACTAGGAAACTAGGAAACTAGCCGCAGGTTGCTCAAAACACTGTTTTGAGGTTGTAGATGGAACTGACGTAGTCAGTATCCTACACATACGGCAAGGCGACGTTGACGCGGTTTGAATTTGATTTTCGAAGAGCATTATATTGTTATTATAACACTTTTTCTAAAGTTTATGATTTGCTACAATCTTTTACTTGCTTTTTCGTAACAGTTTCATAAAAATAAACTGTCGGACAAATCCGGGACAAAGGGCAACAATCATCTGAATGGCAACACTCTTGGCATACTCCATGTAAGAAATTTGCCCTCTCTTCAGCATGCGCTGACGAGCTTGACGATAGAGTTTGAGGTAACGCAGTCCCCCACGACGCTCAAACATTCCTGCTCCAACACGAACCTTACACAAGATTTGATCCAGATTTCCAGTCTTAGCTCCTGCAGCAATCATATTGAGCCAGAGGAGGTCATCCTCCATATAAAGGCCATCCTCATAGTTGCCTGCCTTGAGAACCATGTCCTTCTTGAACATGACAGTCATGTGGTTAAAGGCACTTCTCATCCTTTGATAAGCTACAATATCTGCATGCTGGGTTGGAACACGACGGTAAGAAACGATCTCATCAGGATTGTCAATAAACTCTGCAATATGTCCACCTAATAGGTCGAGCTTGTCCTTCTCCATTAGCTGAACCTGTTTCTCAAAACGGTCTGGAACAGCTATATCATCTGTATCCATACGAGCGATGATATCGTACTGACACTGCAAAACACCCTGTCGAAGAGCCAGACCCAAACCTTGATTCTGCTCAAGAGGATAGCGTTTCACTGGAATATCAGACTCAGCTTCAAGCTGGTCTAATACCTGATAGAGCTCAGGTGTCAAAGGCCCATCCTCAACCAGAACCAACTCGCTCGGTTTCAGGGTCTGATTTTGAACACTCTCAATAGCATCCTTTAAAAATGTCGGATTTTCCTTGATATAGACCGACATCAATACGCTGATTTTTTGCTTTTCAGACACAGTTTTTCTCCAATGTATAGATTTCCTTCCACTATTTTATCATAATTTTCAAGACTTTCCCATTTTTATCTTGAAAGCCCAAAACCTTACTTGACATTATAAGGAAAAAACCTTAAAATAAGCTGTTATTAAAATCAGCTAGAAGAGGTATTATATGAAAAAGCAATCACTCTTTTTTGTTCCAGGTATTATCCTGATTGGTGTTTCCTTGCGGACTCCTTTTACTGTTTTACCCATTATTTTGGGAGATATTTCTCAAGGACTGGGAGTAGAAGTTAGTTCGCTTGGTGTCTTGACCAGCCTTCCCCTCCTCATGTTTACCCTCTTCTCACTATTTTCTACCCGACTGGCTCAAAAAATCGGCTTGGAGCATCTCTTCACCTACAGCCTCTTCTTCTTGACTATCGGTTCTCTCATTCGACTAATCAATCTGCCCCTGCTCTATCTAGGAACCTTGATGGTGGGGGCAAGTATCGCAGTCATCAATGTGCTGCTTCCTAGTCTTATCCAAGCCAATCAACCAAAGAAGATTGGTTTTCTGACCACCTTATATGTAACCTCTATGGGGATTGCAACGGCTCTGGCCTCCTATCTGGCTGTGCCTATTACACAAGCCAGTTCTTGGAAAGGACTTATCATCCTCCTCACCCTGCTCTGCCTTGCAACTTTTTTGGTCTGGCTACCTAATCACCGCTATAATCACAGACTGGCTCCACAAACCAAACAAAAAAGCAAAGCAAAGGTCATGCGTAATAAACAGGTCTGGGCAGTTATTGTCTTTGCAGGTTTTCAATCCTTGCTCTTTTACACAGCTATGACCTGGCTACCTACCATGGCTATCCATGCAGGCCTATCCAGTCACGAAGCTGGCTTGCTGACTTCTATCTTCTCTCTGATTAGCATTCCTTTTTCAATGACCATCCCAAGCCTGACAACCAGCTTGTCTACTCGCAACCGTCAGCTCATGCTCGCTCTGGTTTCACTAGCTGGTGTGGTCGGCATTTCCATGCTCTTTTTCCCAATCGGTAATTTCTTTTACTGGCTTGCCATCCATCTCCTCATCGGAACCGCAACCAGCGCCCTCTTCCCCTATCTCATGGTCAACTTTTCACTCAAGACAAGCGCCCCTGAAAAGACTGCCCAATTGTCTGGTTTATCTCAAACAGGAGGCTATATCCTAGCAGCCTTTGGGCCAACCCTCTTTGGTTACAGTTTTGACCTTTTCCACTCTTGGGTGCCAGCTGTAGCTGCCCTCTTACTCGTCGATATCCTGATGACTGTGGCCCTCTTTACAGTGGACAGAGCTGATAAAATCCTTTAAACTTCTAGTTTTGGCTAGAAGTTTTTTATATATAAAAATTTTACACATTTCTCTTGACAGGGCTTTCATTTAGATGTACAATGTATGTGTAGAAAAATTATATATAAAAATCTTACACATTAGAAAAGGAGGTTTCCCATGTACTTTCCAACATCCTCTGCCTTGATTGAATTTCTCATCTTGGCCGTACTGGAGCAGGATGATTCTTATGGTTATGAGATTAGCCAGACCATTAAGCTTATCGCTAACATCAAAGAATCTACGCTCTATCCCATTCTCAAAAAATTGGAAGGCAATAGCTTTCTGACAACCTATTCTAGAGAGTTCCAAGGTCGCATGCGCAAATACTACTCCTTGACAAATGGTGGTATAGAACAGCTCGTGACCCTGAAAGATGAATGGGCACTCTATACAGACACCATTAATGGCATCATAGAAGGGAGTATCCGCCATGACAAGAACTGAATACCTGACTCAGCTAGAACTCTATCTCAAAAAACTGCCTCAGGCTGACCAAATTGAAGCCATGGACTATTTCAGGGAACTCTTTGACGATGCTGGAGTCGAAGGAGAAGAAGAACTCATCGCTAGCTTGGGAACTCCCAAAGAAGCGGCCCACGAAGTTCTCTCCAATCTTCTCGATAAAAAAATCAATGAAGCACCCGCTCAAAAGAATAACCGACAAATTTTGCATATCGCCTTGTTAGCTCTCCTTGCGGCACCCATCGGTATTCCTCTGGGAATCGCCATCCTCGTGTCCCTGTTCGCAATCCTTGTGGCAGCCTTGACTGTCATCTTGGCTTTCTTTGCGGTTTCCATACTTGGTATCATCGGCGGATTCCTATTTTTAGTTGAAAGTTTTACTGTCCTAGACCAAGCTAAATCAGCCTTTATCTTGATTTTCGGTTCTGGTTTACTAGCTATCGGTGCTTCTTCGCTGGTTTTATTAGGTATTTCCTATGTAGCTCGCTTCTTCGGTCTACTCATTGTTCGCCTGGTGCAATTTGTTCTCAAAAAAGGAAAGAGAGGTGACCAGCATGCGTAAATGGACAAAAGGATTTCTCATTTTTGGTGTGGTGACTACTATTATCGGATTTATCCTGCTCTTTGTAGGTATCCAATCTGACGGGATCAAGAGCCTACTTGCCATGTCCAAGGAGCCTGTCTATGATAGTCGGATGGAAGAGCTGACCTTTGGCAAGGAAGTCGAAAACCTAGAGATTACGCTCCACCAACACGCACTGACCATCACAGACTCTTTCGATGATCAAATCCACATTTCTTATCATCCATCTATTTCTGCTAACCATGATCTTGTCACAAATCAAAACAACAAAACTCTAAGCCTCACTGATAAGAAACTGTCTGAAAGTCCGTTTCTCTCTTCTGGAATTGGCGGGATTCTCCATATCGCAAGCAGCTACTCTAGTCGTTTTGATGAAGTTATTCTCCAATTACCAAAAGGAAGAATCCTAAAAGGAATCAACATCTCAGCCAATCGCAGACAAACCAGTATCACTAATGCTAGTCTTGAAAATGCGACCATCAATACCAATAATGGCTATCTCCTCCGAATTGAAGGAAGTCGTATCAAAAACAGTAAACTCACAACACAAAATATTATCAATATCTTTGATACAGACCTTACAGATAGTCAGCTAGAGTCAACAAAACATCACATCCACGCTGAAAATATCCAAGTACATGGTAAGGTGGAATTGGTAGCGAAAACAGACCTACAACTGCTACTTTCCGAAGAAGAAAAACAAAGAGTCAACTTAGATCTTTCAACAAAACATGGCTCTATTCTTCATTTTTTAAGAGAAGGAAGGCGTTCGTTTAAAAACAAAGAAAACAAAAATGAACGATTAAGCAATCCTTATAAAACAGAAAAAGCAGATGCAAAAGATCAACTCATCGCAAGGGCAGAACAGGATATCTATCTACTCAAAGCAGAGGAACACGAGTCTTCTTCTAGAAATCGTTGACAAAAGCGCTTACATCTGCTACTATGGAAGCATATTTATCTAACTAAAAAGGAGGTTCTACCATGAAACAAGAATGGTTTGAAAGTAATGATTTTGTAAAAACAACAAGCAAGAACAAGCCTGATGAACAGGCCCAAGATGTTGCAGACAAGGCTGAAGAAACGATAGCCGATCTCGATACACCAATTGAAAAAAATACTCAAGTAGAGGAGGAAGTCTGTCAAGCTGAAGTCGAACTTGAAAACCAGCAAGAAGAGAAAATTGAAACGCCTGAAGACAGTGAATCAAGAACAGAAATAGAAGAAAAGAAAGCATTAGATTCTACTGAAGAAGAGCAAGATCTTTCTGGGGAAACAGAAAAAGTCACTAAAGCTGAAGAGAGTCAAGAAGCACTTCCTCAGCAAAAAACAATCTTGAAAGAGCCACTTCTTATCAGTCAATCCTTAGAAAGTCCTTATATCCCCGACCAAGCTCCAAAATCTACGGATAAATGGAAAGAACAAGTGCTTGATTTTTGGTCTTGGCTAGTGGAAGCAATCAAATCTCCTACAAGCAGTCTTGAAACAAGTAGCACACACAGTTACACAGCCTTTCTTTTGCTCATTCTGTTTTCTGCATCTTCCTTTTTCTTTAGTATCTACCACATCAAACATGCTTACTATGGAAATATAGCAACTATGCATAATCACTTCCCTGAACAATTTGCTTCATTAAATCTCTTTTCAATTATCTCTATCCTAGTAGCAACAGCACTCTTCTTCTTTTCATTCCTCTTGGGTAGTTTCGTCGTGAGACGATTTATCTACCAAGAAAAGGACTGGACCCTAGAAAAAGTTCTCCAACAATATAGTCAACTCTTAGCAATTCCAATCTTCCTCACTGCTATTGCTAGTTTCTTTGCCTTCTTTGACAGCCTGCGATTTACGGCTCTCTTGTGTGTGATTAGCATTGGAATCATTCTGCTTGCCAGTCTCCATATCATTACAAGACCAAGTCAAGCAAGTGAAACCGACTCCTTCTATCAATTATTCTTGTCTGTCCTTGTGAACGGAGTCATTATCCTCCTCTTCTTTGTAGCTGAAGTGGCACTGATTGGAGATTATCTCCGTATCTTGGCCTTTCTTTAAACTTCAATCCTGTCTTCCATGGCAGGATTTTTTCTATGTCAAAAAAGCAAGTCACTTGACCTGCTTCACTTTTCTTGTGCTAATGCTTTAAAATCTTGTCTTAGGATGGGTTGTATTTCTAGAGTTCAGTAGTATGATAACGTTGCTATGAAGTTCGTTATTCCAAATATTATGCAAACTAGTTATATGTAAAATTAAGATTAGAAACCACCAATCTCCATTTATTAACTTTTAATGAAATTCGTCCATATTAATAACTTTACCTGCTCTAGCAATAACATCCTTATCATGAGTCACGACAATAACAATCTTTTCCTCGTTCACTAATTTCTCAACCTCATTTAGAAATAATTCAGTTGAGTTTCTGTCCAAATTTCCTGTAGGCTCATCAAATAGATAGATGTCCTTTTCTTGCGATAAACTCCTCATGAGTAGAATTTTTTGTTTCTGACCTTGCGAAATATTGGTGGCTTTCCCATCAATCTGATGACTTAGAGCTATATTGAGATTCAGACTATCAAGATTATTTGATTCATAGTTTTCCTTATTAAATAGAGTGAAATTAATATTTTTTGAAACACTTCCAGGGAATACATGAAATTCAGATGAATACACGCTTAAATAATCTAAAATATTAGTCTCCTCTAAAGTAGAAAAACTTTCCATTCCATTCAGTACAATATCACCCTCTGTTGGAGAAGATAATCCCTGAATAATATTCAAAAGAGATGATTTCCCAGTTCCATTCCCGCCTGTAATAACGGTTAATTCACCACTATTGAACTCAAAATTTAATTTAGTAAACACCAATCTTTCATCCCATTTTTTACATAAATTCCGGCATGACAATTGTTCAATTTTAGATACTGGAATGGTAGCAAGATTACTTTCCATCCCTACTTCCTCTAGTCCAATAAACTCAAAGGAATATTGACTTTTTTTCAATGCTACCCAAGATGTAATTAAAGAATTTAAAATGCTGGATAACAGTAATAAAATCAAAATACTATTTGTATACTCCGATATATGTGCGTAATCTCTAATAATATTTACAGTAGCAAGCAAAAATGAACCAGTTAAACCAATAAATATCTGCGTAGAAGCTAATAATCTATTGGTAATATGTGTACTATCTAGTTTCGTTCCCAATAGTTCATTGAGTCTTTCATCAAATTCTTTGATGAAGTCGCTAGATTTTTGGAAACTTATAATATCTTGCAAACCATAAATTGTATTTTCTACCAGAGAACTAAAGTTAGAACTATTAGCAATAAATTCTCGCTGATTTTTTACAACTTTTCGTATTTCAAAATTGACATATAAACCAAGAATAGCTATAGATACGCATGTAACTGCGAAAATAATAATATTCAATTTTAATAGCAATAACAGTAGCAAACAAAACACTAAAAGCTGTACCTTTAAGTAAAATTTTTGCATAATACCTGTTGCTGATAACAATAAATTCCAAAAATAACTACTCACATACTCATAATTTTTAGTTAAAGAAAAATCATTTAATTGGTTCTTATAAAAAGAGGACAGAATATCATTTAAAAAATTATTCTCAATCTTTCCTTTTAATCTCGTTTCTAATATAGAGAACTGCCAATACAAATATGAAGCTAATATTATTGAAGCTAGGGTAAATAGTTGAATACTAAACTGAATGTTAAGTAGACCAGACATTGTTATTTGTAGTAAAAAAGCAATAGCAATAGGTAAACTAATTTTAGCTAATCCCAAGAAAAAGATTGCCAATTTTCTCTTCCAACCAAGTGAAGCTAGAAATCTATGATATAACTTATCTGCATAGCTTATCGTAACAATATCTTTTCTATCTTCTGAATTAACATTCTCATTCTTTTGAGGAATTAAAACAATTCCTACACTCTGACTAAAAAGTTCTAATCTTGAAATTTTCTCAATTTCCTCATTTGCAGGATCAGAAACAATCAATGAACTACTGTCTCCATCCAACACGACGATATAATGAGGCAAGCTAGCTCTTTCTACTACTAGTAAATAAGGAAATGATACGTTGTTTAACAAACTAGGAGTCTCAATTTGATAAGAATCCGCATCAATACCATAGCTTTTTAGTATATCTTCTATATCAAACAAAGACAGTCCTTGGTGGTTATTGTTATCAAATTGTAGACTATCTAAATGTTCTAATTTTGGGAAATAGTAAGAAATGATTGTCTTTACACAAGCCATTCCACAATCCAGCAAAGTTGCTTGTTTATAGTGACTAACCATTATTTTCTCCTTTTTCAACACTTATCTTACTATAACCATCAACTTCAATGACGCTATTCGAAGTTTGATTTGTCGTAGGAACCTTTAAAACTTCTCCTGTATTATTTGTATGCAAAGTATAGATTCCATCAAAATCTTTAGGAACTGTAATAGATACATCGCCAACAAGAGTATCTACAAAAATTTTTTCGAAAGTTGCATTTTTCCCTAAGGAAATGGTTACATATAACTTGTCTTTCCCTTGTGAACTCAAAGCCAAATTAAAGCCATGTTGTGAAAATGGAATATATAGACTATCTGAACTCATTTTAACGTTTTTAGTTATGTTATTCACTGATTCTTCGGAAACTTTTCCTTCTATTTGAACACTTGTTTCATCTGATTCACTCTTGACAACTTTAACATCAATTGCTTGCTTTGAACCATAAAACTCTAACGTTTTAATACTTTTAGAAGAAAGAGCCCACGATTGTTTTACACTGATTGTCGTCTCTCCTCGTTTTAAGGTTAATAAAATTCCAGCCACTACAAACAGTAACAACAGCCCAATTACAATTCCTATTTTTTTCATCATTAGTACTCCTACTTAAATTCTTTTTTACTGAATACAACAAACGCAAGTACAATCACTGCTATACTTACCAATATAGGATAGCCTACATTCGTAAGGGTAAATTGACTTACTCCAGGGGAAGTTTTCAAATTTAAAGTCATTAATAAATAGTCTCTCACACTCTCACCAGAGTTTGGAAGGACATAAACCAATAGGTTATCAAACAGTAAAATATAGAGTATATAAATCATACATGATTCATAAACCTTATCAAATATTTGAAAAATTAATAATGAGATACTGATAATAACCAAATAGTATGGTAGTTGATGTAAAAATGTCGAAACAATCAACACCAAGTCTCCCTCCAAATAGACGAGGGCTGTTAAACTATAAAAAATAGTTACATATAGGAAAGACAAACAAAAGGCTCCCAAAGTTTTATATAAAAATAACTTCCAACGTTGTTTTTCTTTTGTGAGGAGAATGTTAATCGTACGGAAACTATAATCTTCCCCCCAGAAAAATAAATTAGTAGAGATAAAAAGCAAAGGAATAAAACCACTCACATTTGAAATCAATACTCGAAATGCTGGTTCATCTTCATTCGATGACTTAAAAAATAAGGAGAATAACAAAATCAATAATCCTATCAACAAACTAGGAAGTACTCCTCTTTTTTCCCAGTAAAATTTATACATATCTGCTTTAAGAGAATTCATGACTCTCCTCCTTTCTTAAATCATCAGATAATATTATGCAAATAGTAGTCCTCAAAGCGTTCTTTCTTAATATAAATATCCTGTATCACTAGATTTGACACGACACTATATTCCAAGATAGCCATTAATTTTTCCTTTTCTGGCACAACCAGATAGTCATCCTGCTCAAAATGAACAATGCCCTCTTCTTTTAAAAACGTTTTTAGAATCTGATTATTACTCGTCTTAAGGAAGAGCTTTTCTGACAAATCATTTGCTAGCTCTTTTGAACTCATCACATTTAGAATCTTTCCTTTTTTCATGATGATATACTTATCTGTTATAAATTCCAATTCTGACAGAATATGGCTCGAGATTAAAAAAGTAACTCCTAACTGATCCCGTAAATTCAAAATCATTTTTCTTAAATCTGAAATCCCTTGAGGATCTAAACCATTCACTGGTTCATCTAAGATAATAAGCTCTGGATTATCCAAAAGCGCAATTGCTATCGATAGTCTTTGCTTCATTCCAAGGGAATAGTTTTTTACTTTTCGATCCCATGACGGTTCCGGCAAGTGAACCAATTCCAACATTTTTGTGATATCTGTCTTTAAACCAAATCTTGTTTTATAATATTGCAGGTGTTGACGTCCAGTCAAGTTTGGATAGAGGGCAGGTGATTCGATAATACTACCAATCTTATGCTGCGAAACACTCTCAATTTCTCCCTTATCAGCTTGAATTAGTCCTAGAAGAATTCTCATTAAGGTTGTCTTTCCTGCACCATTTTCACCGATAAGACCACATATTTCCCCTTGCTCAATATCAAAGGAAATATTATGTAAAACCTGTTCTTTCCCATATGTTTTATCAATATTTTTAAGACTTAAAATCACACGATTCATAGTTTCTCTCCGTTCATTATATTAAAAAGTCTCTGACAAGGAATGAACCCTGCCAGAGATTTTTAGATTACGTTAACTCCAGCAGAAGAACCCAATACCTGTGAGCATTCCATAAATACCGAGTGGTGAAACAGCACAAAATTGACCTGCCACAATGTGTTTTTTATGTTTATTACTTAGTTTTTTCATTACTTAACCCTCCTTTTAATCCCAACAAAATATACCTACTCCATATCGAAGACCTATAATACAAAAGCGACCTGCTACAATGTGCTGTTTATTTTTGTTACTTAGTTTTTTCACTACTTCATCCTCCTATTTAATCCCAACAAAATATGCCTACTCCATATCGAAGACCTATAATACAAAAGCGACCTGCTACAATGTGTCTTTTGACACGTCCAGTTAGTTTTCTCATCAGAAAACCCTCCTTTTAAAAAATTTTTTATAATAACCAAATGAGATTCTCATTTCAGTCATTTATTAACTGTTTTAAATCTTTAGACAAGATTTCTTCGCTTCCTTGTTCTACATAAATTTGTTTCACTATCCCATCTTTATCCACTATAAATATTGTTGGAATAGCTTTTACATCAAAAAACTTAAAAGCTTGTAAATCTTGATCTATATAAACTGGAAAGGTAAAACCCTGATTCCTTAAAAATTGATGAGAGGTTTCAAGTGTTTCACGTTCCCCATCAACTATATCCACCATAAAGAAATCAACTTTATCTTGGTATTTATCATAAAGGCGCTGAATGATTGGGAGCTCTTTTTGGCAATCAGGACACCAACTAGCCCAGAATACCACAACCTTTGGTCTAAACTTATAATCTGATAGTTGAACCTGTGCTCCCTCATTAGAGGTTAACAATGCATTCTTGAATGTTGTATTTTTAGTTTTTGAAATATATTGGTTTATTTCCTCCTCTTTTTTAAGAGGAGCTCTTGCGCTGTTTCTTCTTGATGATGAGATTCCTGGTTTTGATAGTAAAATCCTGCTAAAAATAAAGATGCTATCACAAGAAGAACCATTGTCTCTACAACATGTTTTTTTGACATCATGGATTGTCCTCCACTTCTGAAATTCTAAAACTTTCGATAATAGATAATTCTTCTGGTAAGATTAAAACTCGCTCTTCGCCTGCATCTAAAATAGCTAAACGGAATGGTTCCTTATTCAACTCTATTTGTACCAACTTTTGCTCCGTCGTGTTATTTCGAAACAGCAAACTGTGGCGAGTTTGTGTAAACGTCTCTAGCGAGATACTAAAATCTTCCATTTCTATCTCCTATCCAGAAAACCAAAAACTAAGACTTAAGAATACTTCAAATCCAAACATGCTTCTTTCCTCCTTATCTCTTGTTCTTTATGATCATAGTATAGCGCTTTCAAAAATAAAAAAACATGACAAAAATGTCATGTTAGCTCTCCATTTCCTCAAAAGTTTTTAAATCTTTTTCTTTTTCTCCCAATATACGCGCTTCTAATACTTGGTCTCCAAATGCTTGAGCACAAATAATAGCTCTATCGTATAAGCGGATGGCTTTTTCCTTATCCCGTTTATGAAATAAGGTACACATAGCTTCAAGCATATCAACAATTGGCTTGTTTTGAAAATCCTGCGATAAAATCATCAGCCTGTTCATCGCCTTAACATAAGGCTCAAAAGTGGAGTAAGATTTTTCCATCCATTGAACAGCTAAAGAATCAAGCACTGTTCTCTTTAACATATAAGCTGTCTCTAAATCGGATGAATTTGTTTCTCTTATAAGTTTTTTAGAAAGCATCCAAAACAGTTCATGATGATACCCAATCGGTCTTGCTAAACACGAAACAAAGTACAATTTTATCAGAAGCAAATCATTCACCGAATAGTTTTTCCTTATCTTTACTTGTTCAAAATATTCATCCAGCAAAGCATCGCCAAAACCTGCATCTTCACTTACAAAGACATCAAAACTAGCTTGTAAGGCACTAACTGCAATCTGCTCATCCTCAGGTAGACTGTCATAATAGTGTTCGTAAACTCTTTCAAACAACTCTTCCTTAACTTGGATTCTATCATCATCTCCATAAGTTTGAAACTTAATGAGTTTATCCTTTAATATCAAGTACTCGGAGGGTAAAATCATATGATCCATATCTACTATATGTGAAATTGAACAGCCTAGTTTGTAAGCTATATACTCTACCTTGGATAAACTCGGGGAAGACTGGCCTGATTCAATCCGTGCTAATTGGCGCACCGTTATCTCAGTTTCATCATCACAAAGAGTTTCACGAGTGATATGTTTCATCTCTCGCAACATTCGGATTCTTTTACCTACTTCCTTCTTGATATCCATCTTAAAATCTCCTGATAATTAGTTACCGAATAATATTATATTTTTTATATTATGCTGTTTTTTATTGAACTAAGCAATTCTTAAAATTTTATATTACAAAACTTAACAAGACTAAACCATATTTCGCACGCTAAATAGCAATTGACCTGCTTCTGCTTTACTTTTCTTGTGCTAATGCTTTAAAATCTTTGTCTAAGATGGGTTGCACTTCTAATTGATTGGCATCTAGTTGGTGGTAAGATGCTGATGGTAGTGACTCTAGGAATTTTGCATAGTCTAAGCGGACAATGGCTTCATAGTCTTCTGGTTTAGAGCCGTCTCCTGTGATTTGAACCAAGTCAATCTCCCACTGCACTTCCTTATCCACCAATTGCTCAATATAGGCAGTAGGAACAAATGGTTCTCTCGGTAATACTGTCTTGACTCCTTGAGCCAGATGGTAAACACCGTGCACTTGGCCTTCTCCATCCTGATAGAAGGAAACTCTTGCAAAGTAGGCATCTGTCTCTTGAACCGCACGTACACGCGCTTCAAACTGAGCCAAGCCATTTTCCTCTAAAAAGCTTTTCAAGTCCTCATGACCAAAGAAAACAGGATTAAAAATTCCTTGGCAAATCGTAAAACGGGCTGCAGCGTCTGTCAGATGGGCTTGAATACTTGCTTGGAAATAAGCTTCAAAATCAAAACCATCTAGTCCTTCAATCTCAGTTCCTGTATAAGCAAGCAGAGCATCTAAAAATGATTTGATAATCTGCCAGTCTGTCTTCGTGAGTAGGTCAGGAAGATCGATACGGTAAGCCTTTTGACTATCAGCATAACTGACCTTAAAAAGAAATTGTGATTGCCCCACTATCGCACACTCGATATACTCAAGACGATTAAGAGGCTGACGGAGATAGATAGCATCATAGCTATGCGACTCCAAACCATCCACCAAGGCCAAGATAGACTTGGCAGTCAAAATTTCCTGTTCTCCTAAAATGCTCTGTTTATTTGGAATAAAAAATGTTTTCGTCATAACTGAACTCCTTTGAAATCGTTTACATATAGTATACCTTATTTTTCTGAAAGATACAAAAACAAACTTTATACTCTTCGAAAATCAAATTCAAACCGCGTCAGCTTCGCCTTGCCGTACTCAAGTACAGCCTGCGGCTAGCTTCCTAGTTTGCTCTTTGATTTTCATTGAGTATTAATTTTTGAGTAAAAAGCATAGAAAAACAGCCCCTAAGGACTGTTTAATCTTATACAGTAGCTGCTTGATCCAAGCTTTCACCGATAGCGGCTAGGCGCTCGATCACTTCAGCTTGTGTCAATTCATTTTCTGAAACATAGCGGTTACGTGGGTGAACACGGCACTCGTGTGAGCATCCACGAAGGTACTTGTCTTCATTTTCTTCTGATGTCAAGATACGACGGTTACAGAATGGATTTCCACAGTTGACATAACGTTCACATGGTGTTCCATCAAACCAGTCTTTCCCTACGATGGTTGGGTTGACATGGTTTACATCTACGGCAATACGCTCGTCAAAGACGTACATTTTCCCATCCCAAAGCTCACCTTGAACTTCGGGGTCTTTACCGTAAGTTGCAATTCCTCCGTGCAATTGGCCAACATCTTTGTAGCCTTCACGGACCATCCAACCTGAGAATTTCTCACAGCGAACGCCACCTGTACAGTAAACCACGACACGCTTGTCCATGAATTTTTCCTTGTTGTCACGGACCCATTGTGGCAACTCACGGAAGTTGCGGATATCTGGGCGGATAGCCCCACGGAAGTGTCCTAGGTCGTACTCATAATCGTTACGTGTGTCAAGGACAACGGTATCTTCGTCAAGAAGAGCTTCTTTGAACTCTTTTGGAGACAAGTAAGCACCTGTTGTTTCAAGTGGGTTGATGTCGTTGTCAAAGTCGTTGTCTTCCAAACCAAGGTGGACAATCTCTTTCTTGTAGCGAACAAACATCTTCTTGAAGGCTTGTTCACTTTCTTCGTCAATCTTGAACCAGAGGTCTTCCATACCTGGGAGGCTGTGAACGTAGTCCATGTATTTTTGAGTTGTTTCATAATCACCTGAAACTGTTCCGTTAATTCCCTCGTCAGCGACTAGGATACGACCTTTAAGGCCAATTGATTTACAGAAAGCCAAGTGGTCTGCAGCAAATTGCTCTGCATTTTCAATTGGAGTGTAAAGGTAGTAAAGTAAGACACGAATATCTTTTGCCATAAGATTTGTTCTCTTTTCTATTCTTAAATTTTCAGAATTTTTCATCTAACTATACTAGTATACCTGCTTGAGAAAGCGAATGCAATTTATTTGACTGGAAATTGTAGAAGATGGCCTGTCCCTGCACTTCATCAGTAACCATAGCGAATTGCAGATAGTTCTCTCAATTTTTTGATCTGCTCAGCTTGACTTTCTGACAAAATCAACTTATTATCAATCAACACACGTGAGATATCAACATTCATTTGGCTCAATATAAACGGAATAGAGGTCCCATCGTCCTTTAATCGTTTTTTATAAATTACTAACTGATTTTTCAAGGGAGTCAGCTGAGGCGTATCCTTTATGTCTTCCAAGAGATGATTTATGATCGTCATGGCTTCACAACGCCTTTCTCTTGCTCCTGCAAACCATTTTAATGGTGTCATTCTTATTTTCCTCCTTAAACTCACTTATAAATTTGATAAACTATCATTCCTAACTCTCGTACCAATATTTTACCCAAATACCCTGTGTAAAAAAGTCAGCAAAAATGGTAATGTCGCTAGAATACTAGGGATAACATAAAACGCATAGCAGGATTGAAGTTTGAAAAAATAAAACTTAATCTTAACTACCGATTTAGCAACTAATCTAGCAAGCCACAATAAACCATCTCATTAGAATACTAGGCCTATCTAGACTGAAATTAAATTTTTTAGATTTCTTAACTACTCATCTTACCATTCTTCATCTTCTATCTCGACTTCTCTTAACACTTCATGTTCAATACATCAGTCATCACCAAAGTCAAAAATAAACTTAAATTTTTGTTTAACACTTAGAATCTCCAAATAGATATTTTCTGTGTAGTGCTCTTCTCCATCATCGCTGAAAAAACTGAAATAGTACAAATCTTCATCTATCTAGGCAATATTATCCATGAAAAGCATGGGCATGATCGTTTTCGAAATCAAAACTCCATAAAATCACATCTGCCATTCCGCTAACGTTTCTTTTTTAGAAATCTGTATATTCCTGTAGCAACCTTTTCCAAGTTTTACGGAAATAACACCTCTCTTTTATTTTAGCATTAATTTGTGTAACTAGATCAGGTATAAATAGGAAAATGTACAGAAATTTTATGTTTCACGAGAAACACTCTATCCCCATAGCAATTCACAAGTTTTTCCACAATTTGTTAATAACTAACTTAAAGTGTTTTTAACTTCCAAATTTATAGGAAATAATATGTGTTTGGTCTATTAAATAGATTCAGTGAACTAATAATAGCAGCAGAACACTGACAGTTATCCACACTTATCCACAATCTGTTAGTAACTCTTGTGAATAGTCTTATTTAAGCTAAGATTCTTCTCTCACCATAACTAAAAAAGAGCCTGTTGCCAAGCTCTTTAGTCTATTATTTCTTCTCAGCACGTAGAGCTGACAAGATTTGTGTACGAATATCATCCACACCATTTGGCGTATTTGGTAAAAAGATGGTTTGATTTCCTTTAGAGGCAAAGGTATTCAAGGTATCCAAATACTGGTTGGTCAAGAGGATGGACATGATTTGTTCTTCTGTCATGCCAACATTGGCTTCCTTGAGTTCGGTGATAGACTCTGCTAAGCCATCCACAATCGCCTTACGTTGTTGGGCAATCCCCACACCATGGAGGCGATCTTTTTCTGCTTCGGCTTCAGCTGCAGTGACGATTTTAATCTTATCAGCTTCCGCCAATTCTTGCGCTGCGACCCGCTTGCGCTGCGCCGCATTGATTTCATTCATGGATTGCTTGACTTCTGCATCTGGTTCGACCTTGGTAATCAAGGTTTTCACGATAATATAACCGTAAGTAGTCATTTCTTCTGCTACTTGGTGTTGAACTTCAAGGGCAATCTCATCTTTTTTCTCAAACAATTCATCCAAGGTTAATTTGGGAACAGAAGAGCGAAGAGCATCTTCGATATAAGATTTAATCTGAGATTCTGGACGCATGAGTTTATAGTAGGCATCTGTTACGCTCTGCTCATTAACACGGTACTGAGTCGCTACATTCATCATAACGAACACATTGTCCTTGGTCTTAGTCTCAACCACAATATCGCTTTGCAACAAGCGCAACTGAATCCGCGCTGCAATCGAGTCAATCCCAAAAGGCAAGCGGATGTGAATACCGCTATTGGCAACCTTTTGGTATTTCCCAAAGCGTTCAATAATCGCCACCGACTGTTGACGAACCACATAAACTGTACTCAGTGTGACTATCACCAATAGGAGCACACAAACCACCACAAAAATCATCAAAAATGTTGTTACCATCGCGACGACCTCCATCATTATTTTTTTCTGTATTATAGCACATTTAAAGAAGGATGTGCAGTTTTTACTGCAATTTTTCCTGAAATGTCAATAATTAGAGGTGAATTGTCACATTGTCGTCAAATCTCTTGCTAAAACAACTCTTTATAAAAGGCAATCGTTTCTTCTAAGGTTGGCATAAATGGGTTTCCTGGTGCGCAGGCATCAATCAAGGCATTCTTAGAAAGGTATTCAAAGTCGAAATCTTTTTCTTCAATACCAAGTTCAGTCAATTTCTTAGGAATACCTACTGTCTCAGAAAGCTTCTCAATCTCAGCAATCGCATAATCGGCACACTCTTCATCTGATTTATCCTCTACATGGAGTCCCAAGGCCTTAGCAACATTGCGGAAAGCTTCTGGTACACGTTTAGCATTTTCACGTTCTATAACTGGTAGCAACATGGCACAGCAAACACCGTGTGGCAAGTTATATACTGCACCGAGTTGATGAGCCATTGAGTGAACATAACCAAGACCAGCATTGTTAAAGCTCATACCACCAAGGAAAATAGCATTGACCATACCTTCACGCGCTTCAATATCGTGTCCATTTGCTACAGCGCGAGGAAGGTATTCCTTGATAAGCTCAATAGCACCAATAGACAGTTTCTTGGTTACATCATAAGCACCAGGTGTTACCAAAGCTTCAACAGCGTGAGTCAGAGCATCCATACCTGTCGCAGCAGTCAAGGCTTGAGGTTTTGAAATCATCAATTCAGGGTCATTAACAGAGATAAGAGCAAGGCTATTCTTGTCAACCATTACCATCTTAACCTTGCGTTCTTCGTCGGTAATCACATAGTTAATGGTAATTTCTGCTGATGTACCTGCAGTAGTATTGATAGCTACAACTGGCAAGCCTTTTTTAGCAGACTTATGAAGCCCTTCATAATCCTGTGGTTTTCCACCATTTGTAGCCATGATAGAGATACAACTAGCTGCATCCTGTGGAGAGCCCCCACCAAGACTGATGATAAAATCACATCCATGTTCTTCCAAAGCAGCTACCCCATCTGTGACATTCTTACAAGTAGGGTTTGGCTCTACATCGCTAAAGATGACATATTCGATTCCTTCTGTATCTAGCGGTTTTAAAACCTTAGGCAAAATGTCACTTCCTTCGATAAACTTATCTGTCACCAAAAGTGCCTTTTTATAGCCAAGTTCCTTGATATAAGGACCCACTTCATTTACAACACCTTTTCCAATAAGGTTGACTGCCGGAACATAAAATGTAGCCATATAATTTTCCTCCTGCGCCTTCGCGCTATATATTTAACATCATTATATTACTTTTTGTATTCGTTTTCAATTATTTGTGAATTGTTTAACAAATAATTTTAAAAGGAGTGAAATTTGATTATTATTTATAAGATCCTTTTCCAATATGACACTCTGCTCCTTGAAACAAAATTGCATCTACCAAAGATAACAGCTATAGGCTATCCGCCGACACATAAAATGGGCTACACATCAGCCCCTATTTCAAAAAACCGACTAGCTCCTATGAACTAGTCGATTTCTCATCAATGCGCCAACATTTCTTGGGCGATTTCTTGGCCAGATAGGTTATCTGGGTAGTAGGTTGGCCAGTTATCCATTTCTTCAAAGAGGGTTTCTTGGCTTGTGCCTCCAAAGAAGATATGGAAATGTTCTGCCTTAACTGGGGCGATATTATGGTCACTAAACTGAACATACTTGAATTGTCCAGCATCCGCATCTGTCGCTTCAAAGAGGAAGCGCACGCCACGATTTCCTTTCTTATAAGTCAAGATTTTCTTACCAACATACTTGTAGGTGAATTTCTTACTTTGTCCACCTTGAACAAATTCCATAGTATTATCAGTGATATTAATCTTAGTCACATCTGTCTGATAGCCTTTTGTATAGTAGGCTTTGTACTCAGCCTGAGTCATCTTACCAGTCAACTTAGCCTTGTAGTCAAACACTTGATCAAACGTACCATCTTCAAGGAAAGGATAAACTGATTGCCAGTTACCTGCATAGTCACTCAAGGTGCGGTCCTTGACATCTGCATCTTCAAAGTAACCATTGTGGACTGTCTTGGTATCCTCTGCCTTTTCAGGCTCGATTGCTGGGCCTTCTTGGTCCGTTGTTTGTTTTAGAGCCTTGAGGTTTTTCTCCATCACGGAGATGTAATTTTCTCCAGCCTTGGTGTCCTCTTCTGTCAGACTTTCTAAAGGATTGAGGACATCTGTTTTGACACCTGCTTCTTTTGAAAGTGTATTAGCAAGGGCTTGTGAGGCATTTTCTTCAAAGTAGATATAGGCGATTTTATTTTTCTTGACATACTCTGTCAATTCTGCCAAGCGAGCTGCTGATGGCTCTGCATCTGGAGAAAGGCCTGAGATTGCAACTTGTTTGAGTCCATAGTCCAAGGCGAGATAGTTAAAGGCTGCGTGCTGCGTTACAAAGCTCTTTTGTTTGGCTTGAGACAAGCCTTCTGCATAAGCCTTATCCAAGGCTTGTAATTTTTCGATATAGGCAGCAGCATTCTTCTCAAAGGTCTCTTTTTTATCAGGATAATCTGCTGATAAACTGTCACGGATGTGCTCTACTAGTTTAATGGCACGAACTGGTGATAACCAAACATGGGGATCGAACTCATGGTGATGGCCTTCTTCTCCATGGTCATGGTCTCCCTCTTCTTCCTCACCACCTGGCAAGAGCAACATATCGCCTGTCGCCTTGATGGTTTTGACCTTTTTCTTATCCAAAGTATCTAGCAATTTAGGAACCCATGTTTCCATGTTTTCATTTTCATAAACGAAAGTATCTGCGTCTTGGATTTTGGCAACTGCCTTGGCAGAAGGTTCGTATTCATGGGGTTCTGTACCAGCACCGATAAGGAGTTCTACATTAGCAGTATCTCCTGCGACTTGCTTGGTAAATTCATAGACAGGGTAAAAGGTTGTTACGATATTTAGTTTGCCATTAGCCTGTTTTTGATTGGAACAAGCCACTAAAAACAAGGCACATAGACTGGCTAACAATAAGCTAATTTTTTTCATGTTCTTCTCCTATTTGATAAAACGTCTTACTAAACTGATTAGCAAGAAAACAGTTACAAAAATAATGGTAATACTTGCACTTGCAGGTGTTTCTGCATAGTAGGAAATGTAAAGTCCTGCTACCATTCCCAAAAATCCAATAGCACTGGCAAGCAGCATAACCGATTTAAAGTTTTTCCCCAGACGCAGGGCAATACTAGCTGGCAAGACCATAATGGTCGATACCAGAAGAGCTCCCGCAGCTGGAATCATAAGGGCAATGGCCACCCCCGTCACCATGTTAAAAAGAATGGACATGGTACGAACTGGCAAGCCATCCACAAAGGCTGTATCCTCATCAAAGGTCAAAATGTACATCGGACGAAGGAAGAGGAAGGTCAAAATCAAAACAACCGCCGCAATGACAAAGAGGGAAATAACCTGCTCTTCGCTGATAGTCACGATTGAACCAAAAAGATACTGGTCCAAACTCATTGAACTCGAGCTTTTACCCTTGCTCATGACAATCAGAGAAACAGCCAGTCCTGTTGACATGAGGATAGCTGTCCCGATTTCCATAAAGCTCTTATAAACCGTACGGAGATACTCCAGAAAGACCGCCGCAATCAAAACAATGGCAATAGTGGAAATAGTCGGAGAAATCCCCAGAACCAAACCAAAAGCTACACCCGAAAGCGAGACGTGGCTGAGGGTATCACTCATCAAACTCTGACGACGCAAGATAAGGAAGGTTCCCAATACCGGCGAGAAAAGACTCATGGCAATAACGGCCAGAAATGCACGTTGCATAAAGTCATAAGATAACAAACTAAGCATGGCCCACCTCCTGATCATTCTCATGAACGTTGAAACAACGCCATGGCGAGTCTTGGTTACGGACTAGATGAATATTGCGGTCCGCATAGTCCTTAACTTCTTCAGGGTCATGAGTAATCATCAAAACAGCCTTGCCATGATGATGGGCGCTGTGGTGCATGAGTTCATAAAATTCATTTTTACTTCCTGCATCCATCCCCGTTGTCGGCTCATCTAGGATAAATACATCTGGGTCAGAGGCAAACATACGCGCGATCACCGCTCGCTGCTTTTGTCCTCCAGATAGAGACCCCAAGCGTTTGTCTCGATGTTCCCACATACCAACTGAGTCCAAACTAGCCTTGATATGCTCCTCATCATGAGCATTCAAACGACGGAACCAACCCTTTCGTGGATAGCGACCCGACTTGACAAACTCATAAACCGTACTTGGAAAACCAGCATTAAAACTGGCAATCTGCTGGGGAAGATAGGCTATTCTCAATTTCTTACCCTGCGTATTTATCGTTGAAATAGTCACCTTTCCAATGCGTGGCTGAAGGATTCCAAGACTGGCCTTGATTAATGTTGTCTTAGCTGCCCCATTCTCCCCTGTCAAGGTAACAAATTCCCCACTATCAACACTATAATTGATATGTTCAAGAACTGGCTCCTTATCATAATAGAAGGACAAATCCTCTACCGTAATATATCTCATTATTTGATTTCTCCTACTAAAGCAGTCAAAAACCGCTGAATCACTTTTTGTTCATTTGGAGTAAACTGAGTTGCCACTTGTTCATAGGTTAAAAGCGTATGCTCATGGTGATGGTGGTGCTCCTCAGCAATTGGACGAGCCAAATCAGTCAACTGATAAAAAATCACACGCGCATCCTTAGGATCTTTAGATGTTTCCAACATCCCTTCCTTGACCAAAGACTTAATGGCCTTGGTAACTGCCGCCTGACTGACATTGAGACGACGGGCCAATTCTGAATTTGTTAAAGATTCCTCTGACAAGAGCATGAGGATATGCTCCTGGGTATTGGTCAGAGCTACCTCGCTAGTGCAATGACCTATTAGGATTTCATGCTGATTTTCCGCCTGCAAAATCACCTCATTTAAAAAGGCATCGATATCCTTCGCTAGCTGTCTCATATCTGACTCCTTTCCTTTTGGACTTCTCTTTATTTTAAGAGAAAAATACTATTCTTTGAAAAATTATTTACTGGTTAATTATATCACAACCAAAAAAAGAGTCAAGAAAAAACGTGAAAACTAGTTTCATCCTTGAACTCTTCTATATTATGATCTATTGAAATTCCTTGACATCTCCATCATAAGTCGCCCAGTCTTTACTGAAAAAGCGCTCATTCAGATGATAAGTCGGAGCTGGTGTGGGATTGGATAGGAAAGGATCAACGGCCTTATCAAATGCCAACCAACCTAACCAACCAAGGTGAATGGTATCCTTCATAAAGAAAGCTTCCCCACCGTCCTTAGAAAAATCTGCTATATTGGTAAAACCTTGACTTTCTAACTGGTAGCGAATCTTCTGCACCGTTTGTTGGTACATATCCTCTCGTAAACCAGCATAGTCCATCCATTTTTTATTAACAGGTGGAATGATAAAAATCGGGTTTACCTTGGATTTAGAAAACTGTGTCAACACTAACTGCAAGTCATTATATTCTGGCGACTTGAGATAGGTAAAATTTTTCTGAGAATCCTTTAATTTATTCAAATCCTTCTTAATCTGTGTATTATAGAAATAATTCTCCATTCCCAGATCATTATTAGAAGTATTCTTTTCTGCATCTGCTTTGACAACATCTTCTATAGCTTGATAAGAAAACTGATCTGGCAAGGTCTTTAAATACTTAGCTACATGCTTATCGTATTTGAAATAGCCTCTAACCGAAAACTGACCAAAAAAGGAAGCTTGGCGTTCATTAAAACGAGCCAATAATTCAATCATTTCATTGTCTGCCGTCGACAATTCTTCTTTACTTGCCAACTTCTGAACCAGATCCTTCATAGCTACATTTGGAAACTGCTGCAGTAAGCGGGTCGCTGCATATTGACTAGCCTGATCTCCAGATTGATGTTCCAGAAAACTCGTCAACTGATCCCCATTAAAATACTGCTGGAAGGCTGCTGGCTCATAGCCATTTTTACTAAACCACTGGGGCGAGATGACATATACAACTTGTTTATTCTCCAGTTGTGGCAACATCTGTTGCATCCCAAAATACTGGTTGAGCGATGCAGCTCCCCTCTGTCCTAAAAGATAGGGGCGATAAGAGCGGTTGTACTTCTCAGCCAATACCGCAGGATGGGCACCGTCAAAACGAAGCCATTCACTGGAGCCAAAGAAGGGAACAAAACGCATATTTGGATCAGATAGTGCTCTGACCTTTTGACTTCGCTCCTTAAAACTATCGATAGTAGTAGCCACCGCCGAACGCTTTTCAGCTCCCAGATCATGGCGCATCTCAGCAGGATAGAAAAAGATAAGCAGAAAAACCAACAAACCAGCTATCAAGACCGGTCCGAAGATCATCCATAAGCGTTTAAGCATTTTGTAGCTCCACAATACCAGCTATGATTTTATTGGCTGTATTCCAGTCGTCGCGACCAAACTCTGTTACAGGAACGCGAATGTCAAAACGGTTTTCAATCTCCACAATCAACTCTACCGTTCCCATACTATCCAAGACACCTGCATCAAAAAGATCTTCATCCATCATGTCAGAAACATCTTCCATAAACAACTCATCAATAATTTCGATAACTTCTGATTTGATATCCATATTTTATTTCCTTTTATTTTTTAAACCATAGATCATTCAAGAATCCAGAAAAGATTAAGAATGACAGCATGACGACATGGAAGGTGACAACCATGCCAAGCAACTGAATCCAGCGATTCTCAGGTAGAGCAGGCTTCCCTGCTTTTTTCCGCTCCTTATTGAGCGTTTTTTTCTTGCGAATCCAAGCGTCATTGATGACCAAGCCCAATCCATGAAAGAGTCCATAGGCGATATAGTACCAGGTCACACCATGCCAAAATCCCATAATCAGCATATTTACAATATAGGCCACGCTTGAGGTTACATTGCGATTCTTAAAGACCTTCTTTCTGGTCAACACCATCACCATTCGCATAAAGACAAAGTCACGGAACCAGAAAGAGAGGCTCATGTGCCAACGATTCCAAAACTCTTTTAAATCCCTTGATAAAAAGGGCTTGTTAAAGTTGATGGGACTACGGATTCCCATCAAGTTTGAAATGGCCAAGACAAACATAGAGTAACCTGCAAAGTCAAAGAAGAGCTCCAAACCAAAGGTATACATAACTACCAAGGCATAGGGGTTAAAGAAGCCACCTGACTGCAGGGCTAGATTCTTCAGAGGAGGTAGTAAAGTTTCTCCTAAAACATGAGCTAGGATAAACTTGTACAAAAATCCCCACATGATATAGCGAACAGATTCATCCAGCATATCCATCAACTCATCCCGCTCAGGAATGGTCTGATAATTTTCATTAAATCGCTTAAAGCGATCAATTGGGCCACTTGAAAAAGTCGGCATAAAGAGAAGAAAACGGAGGAATTCCCAGAGGGTAAAATCCTTAATCACTCCATCTCTCAGCTCGATGATAATCCCAACCGAACGAAAGGTCAGGTAAGAAATTCCCAAAAATCCAAGCAAAGACTGCGTTCCATTGATAGCTGGCTGCACCTTGACAAAGATAATCGGAAGGAGGGACAGAAAACTAACTAGGTAGAAGACCCACTTGCCATCCTTGCTTTTTCGATAATGCTTGTAGAAAAGCAGGAGCAATATTTCCCAGCAAAGGTAAATACCCAAGGCAGCCAACTGATTGGTCTTCCCACCTACCAACATGGTGACGATAAAGAAAAGACTAACCAGTACTTCGTACCAGGCAAAGCGTTTCTTGAAAAAGAGACCGATAAAGATGGGCAAGGTTGCAGCAATCACATAGACAAAATACTGAGGATTGCCGTATGGCTCTAAATGAGGAAGCTGTTGAAAGAACTCCATCATCTCTTATTCACCTCGTTAATCAATCCTTTGATGTCAATCTTTCCATTTGGAGTCAGTGGCAAACTGTCTCGATAAAGGAATTTAGATGGCATCATGTAGGACATCATGATATCTGTTAAATCTTCCTTAATGGCCTTGGTAATATCGATATCACGTTCAAACTGCTCACGAACACCATCTTTTAAGATGACATAGGCTAGAAGATTTTGCACCTTGTGGTCTTTATTATAGCGCGGAACAGCGACAGCAGACTCAATATAGCGAGACTTGTTAAGATTTTGAGAGACATCTTCTAACTCAATGCGGTAACCGTTAAACTTAATCTGGAAGTCCATGCGTCCTCCGTAGAGAAGCAAGCCTTCATCTGTCATAGTTCCCACATCTCCTGTATGGTAGGCTGGTAGACCTTCAAACTCAAAGAAGGCTTCCCCTGTTTTTTCAGGATTATTCATATAACCTTTTGAGACGGCCGGTCCTGAAACAATGATTTCTCCCTGTTCACCATTTGGCAGTTTATTTCCTTCCTCGTCAATGATAAAGGTTGGAGAATCAGCCTTGGTATAGCCAATTGGTAGACGTTTGAGATTCGCTAGCATCTCATCTGTCACGGCAACTGCTGACAGGGCCACTGTCGCTTCTGTTGGGCCGTAAGCATTGATAATACGGGCATTTGGGAAACGCTCACGTAGTTTTTGAGCCGTTTTGACCGTCAATTCTTCTCCATCAAAGTAGAAATGCGTGATACCAGGCATTTTCTCGCTATTAAAGTCTTCAGACAACATGGCCATATCCGCAAAAGAAGGCGTTGATGTCCAGATAGCGATTGGCAATGAAAAGATGGTCGCAAAGAGTTGCTTAAAGTCCTGAGTAATAGCTGAAGGAAGAGCGAAAAGTGTACCACCAAGTGCTAATGTCGGTGCCCAGTACATGACAGACAGATCAAAAGAATAAGGTGGCTGAGCCAGCATTTGCGGACGACTTGGCGTCGCAAATTCCTTATCCGTAATCATCCAGTTGGTAAAACTGAGGAGGTTATCATGGGAAATCTGTACTCCCTTAGGCTTACCAGTTGTACCAGAAGTAAAGATAATGTAGTAGTTATCATCACCCTTGACTGGATGCGTAATCTCATAACTAGTCCCTTGAGCAAAGGCTTCTTGAACCTGAGCTAGAGTCATCATTGGCGTAGAAACCTGCTCCAATGGAAAGTCTGAGATAGCAATAATCAAGCTTGGCTCTGCTACTTCTAAAATAGCCGAAACTCGCTCCAAGGCTGAATGGCTGTCAATGGGAATGTAGGCATGTCCTGACTTAGTCAGAGCTACAAAAGTTGCCAACATTTCATATTCTTGGCCACCAAAAACAACCACAGGAGACTTCTCTGGTAAATCCAGTTGGTCGATGGCTGCAGCTAAACTATCCGAATCAGCCTTCAAATCTCCATAAGTGTGTTCCTGCCCCAAAACATTGTAAACAGGATAGCTAGGCTGTGTCTGAGCAAAATGCTCAATGGTTTCAATCATATCTATTATTGGTTTATTTGACACAATAGAAATTCTCCTTCAAGTTAAAATTCATTATAGATAAAGCCTCCTTGACCCTGACCAAGATAGCTAAAGAAGTAAAGCAGCCCTAGAAAGATAAGAAAATACAAGGCTGTCCGACCAAGAAAGAGGTACAATTCTTTTCTCTGTTTCATCAAGAAAAACCATTCATTTCTGTAATTTTTGTTAAATAAGATGAACTCTTACTATAGTATTTTTCTACCATTGTACCATTTTTTAGGGTAATTTTTCAATTGTTTGCCGTACATTTTCACTGCATTTAAGCTAATTTTAAAGATTATGCAGTTTTTCTATGTATATTTTTAAAAAAGCCTGAGATTTTCATCTCAAGCTTTTCAACATAATTGTTTTCTAGATTAGAAAAGTGAGAATACAAGCACGGCTAAGGCTGCACCGATAACAGGTCCCACAACAGGAATCCAAGCATAAGACCAGTCTCCGTCTCCCTTGTTTGAAATTGGAAGGATACTGTGCATGATACGAGGTCCAAGGTCACGCGCTGGGTTCAAGGCATAACCTGTTGTCCCACCTAGTGATAGACCGATACCGACAATCAAAGTTCCCACTGCAAAGGTTCCGATACCTGCTTGAAGGTCATAAAGTCCCAAAGCAAAAATTGTCAATACCAATACAAAGGTGCCAAGGATTTCGCTGATCAAGTTAGAAACTGTATCCTTGATAGCTGGACCAGTGCTGAAGGTTGCCAGGATATTGCCTGCATTTTCTTCTGCCTCATAATGCGGTTTGAATTGCAACCAAACCAAAATCTGACCGAGCATAGCCCCTGCGAACTGGGCTAGGATATAAGGGAATACTGATGCCCAAGGCAAGTCACCTTTTAAAGCCACACCAATTGTCACAGCTGGATTCAAATGAGCTGGACTGAGTTTTCCAGATACAAAGACTGCAACTGCAACTGCAATCCCCCAACCCATCGTAATCACAATCCAACCTGAGCTGTTGCTCTTGGTTTTTGGAAGAACCACACCAGCAACAACACCATTTCCTAGAAGAATTAGGATTAAAGTCCCTAGAAATTCTCCAAATAATTCATTCATCATCTTTCTGTCTCCATTAAAAAGAAGGGGCGGGCGACAAGGAGGCCTGCCCTCCACCTCTTTGATTTTTTCTTAATTTTTTAATTCTGCTAAATCGTTGTTAGCAAGAGCTGCTTCGACATCCGCACGGTAAGCGGCTTTTTCTTCTTCAGTCCAGTCATAGAATCGTCCCATTTCATCCAAAACTGGCTCAACGATGCTATCCAAACTATCACGCATAAAGAGCATGTGGTTGGTACGACGAAGGAGGAAGTCAACTGGGCTCAGAGCCAACTCATTGCGCATTGCATAGTGAAGGGACAAGGTATCTGCCAAGCTGAGTCCTGGTGCTTGTTCTAAACTATGAGCAAGAGCAAAGACTTTCGGTGCATTTGAACCATAAAGATTTGCTAGGTAATGAGCTTCCTTGCTATCCAAACCACGTGACACTCCAAGTTGCGCAAAGGCTTCGATTTCTGAGTCCACATTTGCTGGGTTCAATTCCCCACCTGAAACAGGGTAAGTCTTAGAATTGATGAGTTTAAAGCTACGGTCAAATTCTGATTTGAGGATGTCAACCACGCGCTCCATAGCTCCTTCAGCCATCTTACGGTAGTCTGTGATTTTACCACCAGCAAGGGTCAAGAGACCATTATCATCTCGGTCCAAGCTAGAACCACGAGAAACTGCAGATGGGTCCAAATGTTTCTCAGAGGTACTGCTTTCAAGCTTGCTGACAGCAGACTCAACATCTTCACGCGTTTTTTCTTTAGAGAGATAAGATTCAACAGTCGCAATCAAGTTGTTAAAGCTTTCATCACTGATGGTTCCGTTATTTCCTCCATTGTAGTCAGAAGCGCTATTTCCTGCGATCAATGGACGAAGACCTGCCCAGCTGCTTTCGATATCATCAATGGTAATGTTAGCTTCTGGGAAGCGGTTGTTGACAATACCAAGCAGATAATCTACATCTTCCTGAGTCACTTTTGGATGTTCCAAATCGCCTGTGTAGTCTGTATCCGTTGTACCAAAGTAAGTCTTGTTTTCACGTGGGAGAACAAAGACCATACGACCGTCACCCAAACCTGTGTCAAAGTAAACTGGTTGAGAAACCTTGATCTTGCTTGAATCCACTACCAAGTGAACTCCCTTAGTTGGACGCATTTGTGAGAATTGTGTTCCCTTATTAGACAAATTGCGCACCTTGTCGCTCCAAGGACCTGTTGTGTTAATCACCAGACGGGCCTTGATTTCAAAGACTTGGTCTGTCAAGAGATCACGAGCTACGACACCTGTAATCTTGCCACTTTCGTCAAAGAGGAAGCCTTCTGCCTTCACATGGTTGGCAATGAGGGCACCGTCTTGGTTGGCACGTTTGATGTTTTCAATCACGAGACGCGCATCGTTGTTACGGAAGTCAAGATAAACTCCACCTCCTACCAAACCTTCTTTCTTCAAGTTTGGCTGGCGTTCCAAGACTTCTTCCTTGCTCAAAACCTTGTTAGCAGCTGGTGTGTTGTTAACTCCTGCCAAGAGGTCATACAAGTCCATAGCTACTTTCAGACGGAAGAGGCTAAAGGTCGCTCCATCCTCATCGTAAACTGGCAAGAGCATTGGGTCTGGTTTTGGAATATGAGGTGCAATTTGTTGTACCACTGCACGTTCAGAAACTGTATCTGAGACCACTTCTACGTCAAATTGTTTGAGGTAACGAAGACCTCCGTGAACTAATTTTGTTGAACGGCTAGATGTTCCTTCTGCAAAGTCCTGCATTTCAATCAAACCAGTTTCAAGACCGCTAGCTGCCGCCTGCAAGGCTACACCGGCCCCTGTGATTCCTCCACCGATAATCAAGAGGTCCAGGGTACGTTCCTGCATTTTTTTAATTGATAATTCACGTGTTTTCTTTGAAAATTCCATATTTACACACTTTCTAACTAAGTCGCTTTATTCTTCCAGTATTAGTCGTCTACTTCCGCAAAGACTTGGGTTGCTTTCACAGCTTTCTTCCAGCCCTTGTAGAGTTGTTCCTTGCGAGATTCATTCATAGATGGTTCAAAGAGTTCTCCTGTCTCATTCAAGAGTTTCAACTCATCCAAGTCCTTCCAATAGCCCACTGACAAACCTGCTAGGAAGGCTGCACCTAGAGCTGTTGTTTCCAAGTTTTTGGCGCGTGCGATATCGATTCCCAAAATGTCAGCTTGGAACTGCATGAGGAAATTGTTCATAGCTGCACCACCGTCTACTTTCAAGACTTGGATAGCTGTCTGCGCATCCACTTGCATCGTATCGATGATATCACGCACTTGATAAGCGATAGATTGCAAAGTCGCCTTAATAAAGTCTTCTTTAGTTGTTCCACGAGTTAAGCCAAAGACAGAACCGCGAGCGTTTTGGTTCCAGTATGGAGCACCTAGACCTGTAAAGGCTGGAACGACATAAACTTCATCATTGTTGTGAGAATCACGAGCGTATTTTTCAGATTCTGGTGAATTTTCTACCATGCGAAGACCGTCACGAAGCCACTGAATGGCGCTTCCTGCGATGAAGATTGAACCTTCCAAGGCATAGTAAACCTTGCCGTTGATTCCGTAACCAATGGTTGTTAATAGGTTGTTTTCAGACAACTGCATCTCTTCACCAGTATTCATGATGATGAAAGAACCTGTTCCATAAGTATTCTTGACCATACCTGGTTCAAAGGCCAACTGTCCAAAGAGGGCTGCCTGTTGGTCCCCAGCCATACCTGAGATTGGGACTTCTCCACCATAGAAATGGAATGGGGCTGTCTTACCGTAGATTTCAGAGTTAGAACGAACCTCAGGCAACATTGCTTTAGGAATATTGAGGATTTCTAAAATCTCATCATCCCATTTGAGTTCTTTAATGTTATAAAGCATGGTACGAGCTGCATTTGAGTAGTCAGTCACGTGAGCCGCACCGTCAGTCAATTTCCAAACCAACCAAGTATCGATGGTACCAAAGAGCAATTCCCCTTTTTCTGCTCGCTCTTGAGCGCCTTCTACATGATCCAAAATCCAACGAACCTTAGTCGCTGAGAAGTAAGCATCGATGATCAAACCAGTCTTTTCATGGAATTTTTCCACATAACCTTGACTTTTTAGTTGCTCAGCCAAAGGGGCTGTTTGGCGAGACTGCCAAACGATAGCGTTGTAGATAGGAAGTCCTGTTTTCTTATCCCAGACGACAGTTGTTTCACGTTGGTTGGTAATTCCGATTGCTTCGATTTGATTTGGCTTGACACCACTTTCGATGAAAGCTCCAGCAATAACAGACTGGACGGAATTCCAAATTTCATTGGCATTGTGCTCAACCCAACCTGCCTGAGGGAAAATCTGAGTAAACTCTTTTTGACTCGAGCTAACTTTTTCTCCTTTTTTGTTGAAAATGATGGCACGAGAGCTTGTAGTCCCCTGGTCAATGGCCATGATGTATTTTTCTTGTGACATGTGCTGTCCTCCTGATAAAGATCTTGAGGATGTTTCCTCTTTACACTTACTAGTATACAAAATAAAACGCTTTCTTGTTCATCAACTTTTTTTAATTTTTAAAAAAATGTGAGGAGATTGTGTGAATTTCACAAAAAAGACCTGGAACGACCAAGCCTTTTAAGTGAATAATAACTGACGAATAGCCGCCAAATCTTCCATATCCAAGTCATTTTTTAAATAATAGACTGGGGTTTGTTCCTTCTTATGAATGGGGTTATTGGTAACCAGCAAATCATAATGTCGAGTTCGGTCATAGGCTTCAATGGTAATAAAACGATTATATTCCAAATACCGTTTTAAAATGGCTGCCATCCTTGAAAAGACAAGAAAACCAGATGTCAAATCCAGACCAATCCGCATATGCTGACCACCATTTTCAGCCATATATTCCATCAACTGAAGCCATTCCCAGAGAATTTTCTTATCCAAATCCGTCCCCTGCTGAAAGGCAGGTAGAGCATGAAAAATCTCCTCTGCCGTCCCCCTAAAATCATGTTCCATCAGTAAATATGGATGACGATTCTCTAACTTGTACTTGTAGCAATCCTGTAAAATATAGCCCTTATAAAGATAGACTTGAGCACAAAGCTGACTGAGTTCATAGGTAACATGGTCCTCTGTATAATCACCCAGTAACTCCTCCTTCTTCATTTCTTGAATCAATTGTGTCAGCAAATCTGCCAACTGCCCTCCAAAACCAAGGATATACTCCATAGTATGAAGAGGAAGAATGCGATGAGATAGGAGGAAAGAGAAGAAAATCATCATCTCCCCATCCTCAGTTCCGAGAGGAAGGTGTTGCCCAGCAAAAAAGGACGGAGCCTTTCTCAGCAAACGAAGATAGAAAATATTGTCAAAATACCCTCGCATTTTCTCTTCTATGACTTGAAACTGACAGGCATTGACCCGGAGACGTTGTTGACTGATGTGAGCCCAGAGAACCAGGTCCAATTTCTGCCCCGAAGACAAACTTGCACCGCAGATTTCCTCTAAACTGGCAATCTCCTGATTTCTCTCTGGCTTCTGCATGTGACCTTCCCACTCCTGACTCGACCAAACCTTGCGGAAAAGACAGAAATAAAAGTAACGAATCTGATGCTCTGGACCTCGCCAACGTCCATTTTGGATGGATAAATCAAATTCTGACAAAATCTGATTTAAACTAGCCAAGTGGCGGCCAAGCGTAGCCTCACTAATCATCAATTCTTGAGCCAGCTGATGGGCTAGAAACTGCTGATGATAGAGGAGATAAACTAAAATCTGGTATTTAACAGCATTCTCCAAAAACAGGCTCCGGATATCTCTCCCCTTGGTAGCTGCACCGATTGACAGACGCAGATTTTCATCTTCTAAGTGAATAGTCAGCTCTAAGCCACTATCCAAAGCCTTGTCATTGAGCAGGGTGATATATTTGGTTAGGGTTGCTTTTGAAAATCCTGTTTCCTCCATTACAGCCTTGACGGTCGTCTGAGACTCTTGTAATAGAAAGGAAAGGATTGAAAATTGGCCAGATTCAGCCTTTTCCATCAAGTCTCCTAAATACATTTGTTACCCCTTTCATTTTCTACCTTAAGCATAGCATAAATCTTACAAATGCTGAAATAATCTGTTTCTCTTTTTATTTTCATGCTGATTTCCTGGTCCATTATCCTGAAAATCAGCAAACACACGGCTCCCCCTTTGGGCATTTTTATGCTAAAATAGTAGCTATGGATAAAATTATTAAAACTATATCAGAAAGCGGAGCCTTTCGTGCTTTTGTCCTTGATAGCACAGAAACCGTCCGCACTGCTCAAGAAAAACACCAAACCCAAGCTAGCTCAACTGTAGCGCTTGGTCGAACTCTTATCGCTAGCCAGATTCTCGCAGCCAATGAAAAAGGAAATACCAAACTAACAGTGAAGGTACTGGGATCTAGCTCTCTAGGAGCCATTATCACCGTTGCTGATACCAAGGGGAACGTCAAAGGCTACGTTCAAAATCCTGGTGTTGACATCAAAAAGACTGCAACTGGTGAAGTCCTAGTTGGACCTTTTGTTGGAAATGGTCAATTCCTCGTTATCACAGACTACGGTACTGGAAATCCTTACAACTCTATGACTCCCCTCATCTCTGGGGAAATCGGTGAAGACCTGGCCTTTTACCTGACCGAAAGCCAACAAACCCCTTCAGCAGTCGGCCTCAATGTCCTTTTAGACGAAGAAGACAAGGTCAAGGTTGCAGGTGGTTTCCTAGTTCAAGTCTTGCCAGGAGCTAAGGAAGAAGAGATTGCTCGCTTTGAAAAACGCATCCAAGAAATGCCAGCTATCTCAACCCTTCTGGAAAGCGACGACCATATCGAAGCCCTCCTCAAGGCTATCTACGGTGACGAGGCCTACAAGCGTCTTTCTGAAGAAGAAATCCGTTTCCAATGTGACTGTAGCCATGAACGCTTTATGAACGCTCTTTCTAGCCTTCCAAGCTCAGACTTACAGGAAATGAAAGAGGAAGACCATGGGGCAGAAATCACTTGTCAATTCTGCCAAACGACTTACAACTTTGATGAAAACGACCTGGAGGAACTCATTCGTGACAAATCTTAATACACCTTTTATGATTGGCAATGTTGAGATTCCCAATCGTACCGTTTTAGCACCCATGGCTGGCGTGACCAACTCAGCCTTTCGTACTATCGCAAAAGAGCTTGGAGCTGGACTCGTTGTAATGGAAATGGTCTCTGACAAGGGAATCCAATACAACAATGAAAAAACCCTGCACATGCTTCATATCGATGAAGGTGAAAACCCTGTTTCTATCCAACTTTTTGGTAGTGATGAAGACAGCCTAGCGCGCGCAGCAGAATTCATCCAAGAAAATACCAAGACCGATATAGTCGATATCAACATGGGCTGCCCAGTTAACAAAATCGTGAAAAACGAAGCTGGCGCTATGTGGCTCAAGGATCCAGACAAGATTTACTCTATTATCAACAAGGTTCAGTCTGTCCTTGATATTCCCCTCACCGTCAAGATGCGTACCGGCTGGTCCGACCCAGCTCTTGCAGTAGAAAATGCCCTCGCTGCTGAAGCTGCAGGCGTTTCTGCCCTCGCCATGCATGGCCGTACCCGTGAGCAAATGTATACAGGTCACGCAGACCTTGAGACCTTGCACGACGTAGCTCAAGCTCTGACCAAGATTCCCTTCATCGCCAACGGTGACATCCGTACAGTTCAAGAAGCCAAGCAACGCATCGAAGAAGTCGGTGCTGATGCAGTTATGATTGGCCGCGCTGCCATGGGAAATCCTTACCTCTTCAACCAAATCAATCATTACTTTGAAACAGGAGAAATCCTACCTGATTTGACCTTTGAAGATAAGATGAAAATCGCCTACGAACACTTGAAACGATTGATTAACCTCAAAGGAGAAAACGTAGCAGTTCGTGAATTCCGTGGCCTCGCTCCTCACTATCTTCGTGGAACATCTGGTGCAGCTAAACTCCGTGGAGCCATTTCACAAGCTAGCACCCTAGCAGAGATTGAAGCCCTCTTGCAGTTGGATAAGGCATAGTCTCACATCTACAACTCACAAAAACGACAAAGCTCAAAAAATGAGTCTTGTCGTTTTTTATATGTTTTCATCTTGTAAATCTAATTGCTTCACTCTAGCTATATAGTAGGACATAATCAAAAACAAATTGAGGCTGATAATCCAAACAGACCATTCATGAAGAAAATGCATCAATACAGCCAAGCTGATTGCCCCCACTATGAAACTTCCCACAACAATCCCATAATTTAAGGCTTGACGACGGTATTCTTGGATATTTCCTTCTCTTCTAGCAATGCGATACAAAGCGGTCAACATCTTTCGGTAATTTCCAGACGTCATAAAAATGACATAGGGATGATCTTCAATCAAGCTACCCGTAAATGTTAGCATCATCATTCCTGTTCCAAAAGCGATGAAAGGAACTTCTAATAGAGGAGATCGTGAAAAGAAAGGCAAAATAAGTGTCCCAATAAATAAAGGAAGCAACATCTTAACTCGCCAGTAGGCCGTTTTGCGGTATTCTTTCATGTGTAGGGCAAACAGAAATCCTAGAGAAAAGAAGATAATTGAGCAGAATCGTAGCATCGTATTAATAACATTTGAGTCGTGCCAATCAGATATAAGTAGGAGAATATTCCCTGTCTGTGTCGCTACCAAACTACGGTATTGAATATGGCAAAACACATCCAAAGAACCACCTACAAATCCAAGAAATACTCCCATCAGTCGTGTGTTTTGAGGTAATATTAATTTATCCGCCATGTATTATCACTCGTTTTCCTTTGATTTTTTTATTATACCACTTTCTCTTGGAGAAACTAAGTGAAAAACAGTTGGCTCACTCTTTTACAGCACGATTTCTAGTAAAAGTTAAAGCACCAAATTTTATTATTGACTCAAAGCAACACTGGAAACCTTACCATCCGCTCCTGTTGTAATTTGGATGACTTTTCCTCCACCAATTTTGGCATTATACTTGCCATCATCAAGAGTATAAGAATAGCCTTTGATAGAGTAATTTTCTTTCTTTCCATCGGAAGATTCTACTGTAAATTGACCACCTGATGAAACTGTGATGGTTTCGCCATTTGCTCCCTTCCAATTGCCCGCTGCAGCTGAGAAATCACCATCTACCATGGTTAAAACACCCTTGTAGCGTTTATTTTGCTCTGCTTGTTTGTCTTGAAGTTTGCGGTCAGTTGTAGGATCATAGCTTGATTGGTTAGACTGGGCTTGAGGAGCCTGTTGAGTTGAAGGAGTCTGAGCAGGAGTTTGTTGACTAGCCGCCTGTTGATTAGCCACTTCTTGACCTTGTCTTTGCTCTGGTGCAGGTGCCGCTTGTGATGGCGTTGCAGTTACTGAAGACTGGTCAGTAGACGCCTTGGCCTTTTCAGATGAAGCTGAAATTGAGGACTTCTGAGTCTTGCTTTCTTTGCTAGCAGAAGCTGCTTTAGAGCTTGATGATTGGCTTGTCTTAGCAGAACTGCTTGCTTGAGTTGTTTCCTTTTTATTTCCACAAGCTCCTAATAGCAAGGTAGAAGCCAATACAGTTGCTGTCATCAATTTGATATAGGTTTTCTTTTTCATTTTTCTACTCCTTTGTAATATTTTAGAAATATAAAGAAATCTTTTTGTAATATAATTGTAACATTGAGATTTAAATATGTCAACAATTTATCTAAACTATTTTAAAAATCTTACATCATTTAGATACATTTACTCCTCCTACTCTTCTATTCGTAATAAAACAGAAAAACAGGAGATTTTCCTGTTAAACATTCGAATTTGTTTTTGTGTAATCGCTTGCATCTTTAAGTACAAAGGAATATAATAACATTGAAATAGAATATAGGAGGTGTAGACTTATGTTAAGCAAATATTACAAGTATCTTCCTTGGTTAATTTTGGGAGCTATTGGCTCTTATCAATCAGCCGCTTACTATGCGCGAACTGCATTTGATGTCTTCTATCTGACTACAATCTTTTTGATTGTCTATATCGCCTTGTTATTTTTACATGAGAACTATCTCAAGTATCGATACAAAGCCTTCTTTACTCACATGCTGAGCAATTCTAAGAAAGATAGCCATCCCTAAAAACAGTCGCAACAGCAAAACCATTTCATGATGGTACATAAAGAGGTCGGGAACTTTGTCCCGACCTCGTTTTTTATTTCAATCGATAGGTTTTTCTTGGTTTCTTTTTAGGCACTCGTTTGAGTCCGACTTCTTCTACATATTCTCCGTATTTTACGAGAAAGTTATTGCTGACGATTGGACGACCGGGGTTGATAAGATTGACCAGTTCAGTTCCTTCGTAGACAGTGAACTCCTCATCCAGCAGATAAAGGAAGGTCGGATTCCAGTCGAGGCGGCCTTGGATTCGTTTGATGGATTCTTGGATAATGGCATAATGGTCAAAAGCGAAGGCTTGCTCCTCTAACTCTACTCCCTCTAAGAAGCACTTGCCTGTCTGAAAATCGACATCTACGAAAACGACATCCTTGGCATCGTCTCCTGCTTGAACAAGTTCTAATGCACGACTAGGCAGATAAACCAAGTGGGCAATGGTCACTGTCCAGCCCCGGGGGTCACGGCCGGGGGTCGATACGGTCATCAATTGCTCGATTTTTTCCAAAGGAAGATCGAGATTGACTTCTTCTCTCACCTCACGCTGACAGGCATGCGCAGCATCTTCGCCCTTGTCCATAAATCCTCCAACTAAGGCCAAACAATTTTGATATGGATGAGCCTTGCGACGAATTAATAAAAGCTTGATCTTTCCTTCAACAAAGCAGTAGGCTACCATATCCACCGTCACACTTGGTTTTTCGTATTGAGGGAGTTCCTGCTTGTAGTACCAGTCTAAAAACTCCTCCTGACTGGCATGAATTTCAAAATATTCTTTTTCTGTCATCCCAGCTGGAATCATCGTGTCCGTCATTTTATGCCTCCTTACGAACTGCCTTGGTCCATTGGTACCAACCTACTAGACTATTGAGTGTGTAAACCCAGTACATCCCTTGGATGTGGATATTTTCACCCCACCAGAGGTAGATACTAAAGAGATTGGTTGCAATCCAGAAAATCCATTGCTCACGATAGAGACGGGTCATCAAGAGCTGACCGACACCATTGGTCGCATCGGTAACACTATCACGGAAAGGGCGAGCACTATGGATACTTTGGTAAGCTAAGCCCATACCAATCCAAATGATAGCAGTCAAGGCCAAGTATTTGAGCCAATCAAAAACAGATAATTTCTTAGCTTCAAAGTGGGATTCTTCTGGTTTTCCTTGGTCGTTGATACGATTGGACAACCAAGCATAGAGACCAATCGGTTGCATGACAAAGAAGTAAACGGTCGTCAAAACTTCGCCATAAAAAGTCGCATTCATGGCCAAAACTAAATAGATAGCAGAGTTAATGGCCCCAAAGAGATAATTGCTTGCACGCCCTTCTGCTACCAAGATAACACAGACAATCCCAGTCCAAGATGCAAACAAGCTCATCCAGTCATGACTTTCTGTATTTTGCGTGAATTCCAAGATCAAGGGAACACTTGACAGGACGGTGAGATACAACCACTGGAAGAGGCTACGGCCGACAAAGAGATCTTTCCAGAGCAGGTTCATGATTCCTGCAAAACCGATTTTGCGGGCTTCCGCATGGACATTTTTAAAGTTTTCGATAAATTGTGTGATTTTTTCAGTTAATTTTTTCATAATTTTCTCCTAATCTGCTTGGTAAATGGCATCAATAGCCACTTTTGCTGCTTCATAATTACCTAGGTAATCCTCAGCTAGATAAACTAGTGGAATGTTTGCTAAGTAGCGCTCCCTCATCTGGTCCAAATGCTGGGAAAAACTATGACGAATATGGTCTTCTGCCATGGTCATATCTCTAAATCCGTCATTGACATAGGAACCGACAGGTTGCACAAAGAGAATCAAGTCCCATTTTTCCTTAGCCAAGATAGAGGCAAAGAGATTATCAAAAGTCTCTCCTGATAAATCCCCTTGGTCCTCGGTCTCCATGTAATAATCATAGTAGCCCTTAGTTACTAAGGAGTTGGTGTCAGCTATCACCAATCCCCTATTGGCATTACTGTCAATTAACTTAGAGGTCTGGTCATACTGCCCCAACAGGAGATAATAGTAATCTTTTGGAGTCAATTCATCGTCGCGGACATTGTTTTTAATCTGGTACTCACGTGCGTATTCCAAACTGACGGGTGCATCGTAATACCTTGCCAAATCCTTGGCCAGAGTGGTCTTCCCATTGCTGGCACTCCCCATAATCAATACTTTCTTTGTAAACTGACGACGGAAGGGCTGAGCGATGTTTTTCCAATATTTGCTTGGATTTTCTCGAATCATAGTCGCTGAGATTCCAAACTTTCTTTCTTGCAAAACGGTCTCAAAACCACGATTTGATAATTCTTGCTGGTAGTCTGCTTCTCCCACAAAGAAAATTAGTTCTTGCTGGGTTTCATCATAGGAAATCTCCGCTAACATTTGGTCCAACCACTCCTGCCAGCCCATAGGGTAGCGAGGAAGATTGGTTTCATCTAACTTACAAACCAAGGTCAACTCGTCACCACGAAAGGCCTCTCGGATATAGCGGAATCTTTTTTGAAGCGTTAAGCCTACCTGCTCTCCTCGGTCTCCCTCATAGCCTGAAACGACAACCCAGACCTGGTCACACTGTCGCTTCGCACGCTGAATCAAATCGATATGACCCTGATGAAGAGGGACAAAGGTCCCAAATACCACTGCTGTTTTCTTTTTCATAAATCTATTACCTTTTTATATTTTTTGATATTTTTATTATCTATGTTTTTATTATAAACTATATTTTTGTTTCGTCAATAGGTTTTTATTGTTTTTTATAAAAAAGTAGCAAAAAAGAGAATCAAGATTGCTCCTGATTCTCCATTTTTATGCAATATCAAATTTTAACTGGCCTGCTTTAACACCAATCTTAAGTGTGCTGCCTGCCACCAAATCTCCCTTAAGAAGAAGTTCTGCCAACTTGTCCTCCACTTCTGTTTGCAGGGTTCTGCGAAGTGGACGAGCTCCCATCTCTGGGTCATATCCTTGATTTGCCAACAATTTCAGTGCTGAAGCTTGTAATTTCAAGTCAATGCCTTTTTCAGCCAAACTTGCCACTAAAGGTTTAACCATAATCTTCACCACTTCCTGCATATTGTCGCTAGACAGGCTATGGAAGACTACCTTTTCATCAATACGGTTGATAAACTCAGGTCTATAAGCCTTTTTCAGCTCTTCAAACATGCGTTTCTCCATATTCTCCTGGTCAAAACGAATATCCTTAGCTCCAAAACCGACGGTCTTGTCATCCCGAAGGGCTGTCGCACCAAGATTTGACGTCATGATGATAATAGTATTTGAAAAGTCAACCTTGCGCCCCTTGCTATCTGTCAAGACACCATCATCCAAGACCTGCAAGAGAACATTAAAGATGTCTGGGTGGGCTTTTTCTACCTCATCAAAGAGGAGAACAGAGTATGGTTTGTTGCGAACCTTCTCGGTCAACTCCCCACCTTCTTCATAACCCACATAACCCGGAGGAGCTCCGTTGAGACGGCTAGCTGCGAATTTCTCCATATACTCACTCATATCAAAGCGGATAAGAGCTGATTCGTCGTCAAAAAGAACTTCCGCTAAAGCCTTGGCCAATTCGGTCTTACCGACACCTGTAGGCCCTAGGAACATAAAGGAACCAATCGGACGCTTATGACTGCGAATCCCTGACTGGTTGCGGCGAATGGCACGGCTAATACTTGAAACAGCTTGATCTTGACCGATGACACGTTTGTGCAGTTCAGCTTCCAAGTTTAAGTATTTCTTAGCATCAGTCTGAGTCAGTTTTTGAACGGGGATACCTGACAAGCGACTCAAGGTGGTCAAAATATCAGACTCTGTCACCAAGTCTTTATAACCAGGCACTTCCTCTTCTTTTGCGATTAGCTGAGCTGCCTGTTTCCACTTACCATCCATCAAGGCCTTGTCAGCTGGACTCAAACCTGAATCGTCTGCTTTTACATGCTTAGCCTTATTTTGCACTGTTGCTGCTGCTTCATCTAAGAGGTCGATAGCAGAGTCTGGCAAGTGACGGCTAGTCAAGTAACGATGCGCCATCTTGACAGCTGTTTCAACCGCTTCATCTGTGATTTGCACCCGGTGATGTTTCTCATAAGTCGCCTTCAAGCCTTGTAAAATGGTCATGCTGTCTGCCACGCTTGGCTCTTCGATCGTCACTTTGGCGAATCGACGAGAAAGGGCCGCATCTTTTTCGATGTGTTTTTGGTATTCTTCCTGAGTGGTCGCACCAACCGTTCTCAAAGTTCCGCGCGCCAAGGCTGGCTTCAAGATATTGGCCGCATCCAGAGTCGAATCAATCCCGCTCCCAGAACCCATGATGGTATGAAGTTCATCGATAAAGAGAATGACTTGACCATCTTCTTCAATATCCTTGATGATATTGTTCATGCGTTCTTCAAAGTCACCACGGAAGCGTGTCCCTGCAACGACATTCATCAAATCAAGCTCTAACACGCGCATCTTAGCCATTTCCGTAGGCACATCCCCACTAGCAATACGCTGAGCAAGACCAAGCGCCAGAGCTGTTTTCCCGACACCAGCATCCCCAACCAAGACAGGATTATTCTTTGTCTTCCGACTCAAGATTTGAATCATACGCGAGATTTCCTTGTCCCGACCGATGACTGGCTCCAACTTGCCAGAACGCGCTTGCTCTGTCAAATCATGCGTATAGTCCTCAAGACCACCGCTCGGAGTCTGGGGCATGCCCATCATATTAGCCATAGAATTTTGCTTGTCAGCTACTGTACGATGACGTTGGCGTAAAGCCTTGAGATCTTCACGAGTCCAACCTGCCCGTTCTTCTAAATTTCGACGAAGGGCAGCAATCTTGACCTGATCTTTCTTGTCTTCATATGAAAAACCAGCCCTCTCCAAGATACGAGTCGCCAAGGCATTGCCATCATGCAAAATCGCATAAAGGAGGTGCTCTGTCCCTAGCACCTTAGCATGGACCACTGACGCTACATACTCTGCTTCGTCAAAAAGAACCTGCAAACGATGAGAAAACGGCAATTCCGTAAAGATTTCATCCTGGCTATAGTCCGTTTCAGTCAGTTCCAAAGCGACCTCTTCTAAACGGTCCATCTCATATGGATAATCATTTAAAGTCGCCCCTGCCACACTATAACTGTGATTGGACATGGCAATCAACAAGTGCCAAGACTCTAGATAATGAGCTCCAAAATGGCCAGCCACCATGTAGGCACTTTCGATACATTCATTCAATGCTTTTGAATAGTTCATCTTACTTCCCTTTTCTATCTACCTCTTGTATGACCTGTCGTAGCATATTAGCACGAACAACTGGAGCTTCTTCTCCTAGAATGCGATCCAAAGCTACTGCTACCAGCAAATTCATCTCCTGCTTGGTCATCAATTCCTGCTCAACCAAAAGCTGCAGAATATCTTCATAAATTTCTTGACTGACCCGCTCACCAATCGAGTAAAGCAGTTCTCGGAGCATTTCATGATGGCTAGAAAACTCAATCCGTCCTATACGAATGTAGCCTCCGCCACCACGCTTACTTTCAACCAAGTAGCCTCTACTTTCCGTAAAGCGTGTCTTGATCACATAGTTGATCTGACTAGGAACAACCTGAAAGGTATCCGCCAACTGACTCCGTTGCAACTCCACGATACCAGATTGATCTAAAATCGCCTTGATGTAGGCCTCAATATGATCCGATGTATTTTTAAATCTCATTACAAACCCACCTCTCTCTTTAAACCTTGACTATCTTTGACTATTATACCGAAATTTTCTCATTTTTAAAAGAAAAAGGGCGCTGGTAAAGGATAATCTTCACCAACTCCCTATTTTTCTACTTATCTAAGCCTAATTCTGCCAAGATTTGACGTTTGTAGGCAATCTTTTGAACTTCCTTGTCCTCGTCTTCAGACCAATCTAGTTTAATTTCTGAAACAATCTGCCCAGGGCGATTTTTCAAGATATAGATGCGGTCGCTGAGATTAAGGGCCTCCTCGATACTATGAGTAATAATCAATGTTGTCAGGTGCAACTGCTTGTGAATCTCAAGGTACCAAGCGTGTAGTTCCATCTTGGTCATCTCATCCAAGGCGCTAAAGGCTTCATCTAAGAGAAAGAGCTTGTGCCCGAAAAGATAGGTACGAAGCAAGGCCACACGCTGACGCATCCCACCACTGAGTTCATGAGGGTATTTATCTCTTACAGCTGTCAACTGGAAGGTCGCAAGAATTTCATCTGCGCGAGCAATAGCTTCTGCCTTATCCACTTTTTGAATCAAGAGGGGCAGAATGATATTACCAAGCACCGTCTTGTGTTCCAAGAGCAGATCCTTTTGTAACATATAACTCACCCGCCCCTTGGGATTCTTCTCACCGTCCAGAACAATTCGCCCTGACTGGACTTCTAAAATCCCAGCAATTAAGTTAAAGAGGGTGGTCTTTCCTACACCACTTGGGCCTAGGATAGAAACCACTTCTCCTGAAGTCACCTGCAAGTTAATGTCCTCTAAAATCCTCTCCTGACCATAGGCATAACTGACGTGTTCTAGTCTAATTTCTGTCATTATTTTACAAATTCATTAGTGAAGCCTTTGTCTGTCAAGTCTTCTTTAAGGATACCATTTTCTTTGTCCCATTTGTAGAAGGCGTTCCAGCGAGCTGCATCAAATTGACCCCATTTTTCCTTGTCGCTTGCGTATTCTTTTGACAAGTATTTTTGAGATTCGATGACAAAGTCACGTTTTTCCTGGAGTTCAGGTGCATTCTTGATGAGAATATCTGCCGCTTCCTCTGGATGCTCCATAGCATATTGGTAACCTTTTTTGATAGCTTGGATGACTTTGCGAGCTTCTTCTTTGTTATCTTTCAAATAGTCGTTGTTTGCGATGATAACTGGTGAATAGTAGTCAAACTCCTTTACATAGTCTTTCAAATACATGAAGTTAGCCTCTACGCCTTGAGATTTTGCAAGGATACCATCCCATCCATAGTAGATCCAAGCAGTGTCAAATACTCCATTAGCAATTGGTGTGATAGAGTTTGAATCGTTGTTTGGTACTTTTTCGACTTTATCAAAGTCCCCACCTTGTGACTCTACCAATGTTTTCAACATAGCAAGTTCAGTTGGGTCATTCCAAGTTCCGTATTTCTTACCAACCAAGTCTTTTGGACTAGCTACATTGTCAGATTTACGAGAGATAATTCCTGAGGTATTGTGTTCTACGATAGCGGCAACGGCAGTAATTCCTGCACCTTTTTCCAATTTCTTAGCCATGTAGTCTTGGAAATACACTGCAAATGGTGCCTTTCCGTTAATAACCAAGTCAGAAGAACTTTCTTCTGGTGGCAATTTCAAATCAACATCCACTCCAGCTTCTTTGAAATAGCCTTTTTCTTTAGCAACATAAAGCCCTGTGTGGTTGGTATTTGGCGTCCAGTCTAGGATAAAATCAATCTTCTTAAGCTCTACTTCCTTATTATCCTTAGAAGCAGTTCCTTGACCACAGGCCACAAGCACAACAGCTACAAGAGCTGTTAAAACAGTTAAAAACACTTTCCATGTTTTTTTCATTTTGATTTCCTCTTTTCTTTTTGAAACATTCTAATTCTACGAACGTTTCCATTTAATAACATATTTCTCGCTGATATCGACCAACTTCATACCCAGAAGGCTGATAATCGATACCAGAATAATAATAGCAAACATGGTATCATACTGAAACAGTTTCTTGGACTGAATCATATAAACACCAAGACCCTCAAAGCCTCCCAACCACTCGGATACCACTGTTGTGATAAAGGCGTAGGAGACACTGACCCTCAGACCTGCATAAAAGTAAGGCAGACTGACAGGAATTTTAAAATGCCAAAGGATTTGCCAAGGTTTGGCCCGCATCAGACTAAACAAGGTCAGCATATCCTTGTCACAATGCCTAAAACCGTCCAAAATGCTGACGATGATAGGAAAGGTAGTCGTCAAGATAATCAAGACAATCTTGGGCAAAATTCCATAACCGAGCCACAAAACCAGAATAGGAGCTATCGCAATAGTCGGGATAGTCTGAACAACCACCATCATAGGGTAAATCAGGTCATTGAGCCAAGTCAAACTGTCCATAAGCACAGCCATGAGACAGGCAATTAAGACTCCCAAAATTAGACCTAGCAAAGCCACTCTCAATGTCGCCCAGCTATGGTGCCAGAGAAATTCTCTATCACGAACAAAAGACTGGAGGATTTCAAGAGGTGTCGGCAGAATAAACTTGGGGAGAAGTTTAAGAAAACCTGCTAACTGCCAGATTGACAAGACTCCCAGAAAACCCAATAGACTAATGTGTCGTCTCAGTATACTTTTCAAGCTTCTCATCAATACTTAAAATCTCTCCTACATTTATTTTGACGTTGGCAAAGACATTGTCTGCCTCCTGCCCTGCCACTTCCAGCGCTTCTTTTAGAATGCGCATAAGCTCATCAAACTCCCCTTCCAAGACTGTTTCAAATGGTGTCACTACCATGGTCACTTCTTGAGCTTGCAGATAAGCAATGACCTGATCAATAACAGCAATCCGATCAATTCCCTGTGATAGGGGTAAAACTTGCAAGGCAATGCTTGCTTTCATAAGAACCTCCTCTTCTCGTTTTCCTTTGACAAAAAGAAAAACCTTTACCATATATGGAAAAGGTGCAGAATAGACTAAGTATCGTTCCCTACGCTGGCATTACCCAGATCAGGTGCGGTCGAAGTTTAACACTTCCTCTCAGACTGTACACAGACTCCCATATATTATATGGACATATGATAGCGCAAAACCAAAAGAATGTCAAGGAAACTGCTTACAGAAAAAGTAGGAAAAATTTCCTACTCCACTTTTCTATACTCGTTCTCCATCACTATTTACTCTATAACCATCCACTGTTGTATTGACAGCTAAGGCTCCTGAAGAGTAAGAATAATACCACTTACCAGATACTTGGTACCACCCCGTTTTCATTGCCCCTGAACTATCTAAATAATACCACAGACCATTTTCCTTTAACCAGCCTGTCTGCATTTCACCAGATGATTTCAAATAATACCAACTAGAACCATCTTTCAGCCAGCCTGTTGATTTAGACCCATTTGATTTAAAATGATACCAACTACCATTTATTTTCTTCCAACCGACAGTTGAACTGTTATTGGATCCATAGTTAGAGCTATTTCCTGATTGATTCTGATAATTCTGTGAAGAAGTCAATCCCTCTAGCTGGATATAGCGACGACTTCCATTATAAGCCGTATAACTCAACCACTTGTATCCGTCTTTTTCGAGAATTTGATCATAATGAACATTCTCCCCAGGATAATAGTAATCAATCGCAGTTGCGCTAGCTAGAGGCTGATTTTTGATAGCAGCCTTAGACTTGAAAAAATGTGTTCCTCCTGTTGAAGCTGAGGATTGACTATTCCCAACACTGCCACCAGCTAAATCTTTAAAATGAATAAACCCCGTCATAGTATTTGCCTTCACGATGCGCTTGTTGTAAGATTCCCTTATTCCATAATTGTATTCTTCAATCTCAATCTCATCTCCTATTACATTTGACACCCAAGCAACATGACCATAAGTTCCTGCAGTAGACCAAGCAATAGAGCCAATCGTTGGTGTATTATCGACACGATAACCTTCACGACGAGCACGATAGCCCCATTCATTCGCATTCCCATAAGCAGCCGGAATCTCAAAACCATTGACATTACTCAAACGAAAGGCTGCAAAAGAAGTACACTGACGAGAATACATGCGCCACTTATCAATCTCCTGACTCCCATTTTTATAATGAGCAGGATAATCATCCCCACGCGCAATCGATCCATTTCCTCCGGAATAGGCATATACACTATTACCCGCTGCTAACATCAATCCTACTACTAAAAAGGGAACAACCTTTTTAGCTGATTTTCTGAAAGAAAATCTTGTCTCTGCTACTTTAAATGGTGAAATTTTCATTCTTCCTCCTTGAAAAATAATATAAATCGAAGATTACCTTCACTTAAACTATTCGGAGAAAAAAGAAAAAGTGAGAAAATTTCTCACTTTAGTCAAGATAATGAATCAAATTCTTTTCTGTAAGGATATCTGAGTAAGTAAAGGATTCAACGTAAACATTAGCTTGTTTATCTCCTTCAACGTTCCCAAATTCAACGATAAATAGGGATGGATAAACCTCAATTAGCTTACCCAATCTATTTTTTTGGCGCTTACGACCATTCTCCAAAGTCATTTCTACGACTTGTCCCTCATGTGCCTTGATTTCTTCTTTTATTTTTTTCATCTTGGCTACATCTGTAAATGCATCTGACATCTTATGCCTCCCTCTTTGAGATACTTGAAAATTTATTGTATTCTTTTTGGAAAATTAATTCCACCGTTCCACGAGCTCCACTACGGTTTTTCTCGATAATAACTTCTACCTTATTATTCGGCATTCCTTCCTCTTCTTCACCACCACGCTCATAGTAATCGTCGCGATAAAGAAAGGCTACAATATCAGCGTCCTGCTCAATAGACCCAGATTCACGAATATCAGACAAGACCGGTCTTTTATCCTGACGTTGTTCTACACCACGAGAAAGCTGACTTAGAGCGATTACTGGAACTTTCAGTTCCTTAGCTAAAATTTTCAACTGACGTGAAATTTCTGAAACCTCTTGTTGACGATTTTCCCGACCAGTTCCCGTGATAAGCTGCAAATAGTCTATCAAAATCAAACCAAGATTTCCAGTTTCTTGAGCTAATTTACGTGAACGAGAACGAATCTCTGTAATCCGAATTCCTGGCGTATCATCAATATAGATACTGGCGTTAGCTAGATTACCCTGAGCAATGGTATACTTTTGCCATTCCTCATCGGTCAATTGCCCCGTACGGATAGAATGCGATTCCACCAAACCTTCTGCCGCCAACATACGATCCACTAGACTTTCCGCACCCATTTCAAGTGAGAAAATAGCTACCGTCTTGTCCAACTTAGTCCCAATGTTCTGAGCAATATTCAAGGCAAAGGCTGTCTTACCAACCGCAGGACGAGCTGCCAAAATAATCAACTCCTCCTCATGCAAACCAGTCGTCATATGATCTAAATCACGATAACCTGTCGCAATACCTGTAATATCGGTCGTTTGTTGCGAGCGAGCTTCCAGATTTCCAAAGTTGATATTCAACACATCTCTAATGTTCTTAAATCCACTTCGATTAGCATTTTCGCTGACATCAATCAGGCCTTTTTCTGCCTGAGCAATGATTTCATCAGCTGGTTGCGAAGCCTCGTAAGCTTGATTGACAGACTCTGTCAACTTGGAGATTAATCGACGTAGCATGGCCTTCTCTGCAACAATCTTAGCATAATACTCCGCATTAGCAGAAGTTGGCACAGAATTGACAATCTCAACCAGGTAAGACAAGCCACCAATATTCTGTAAATCACCTTGATTATCAAGAATGGTACGAACCGTTGTTGCATCTATAGCATCGCCACGATCGGATAAATCGACCATAGCTTGGAAAATCAAACGATGGGCATACTTAAAAAAGTCCCGAGACTCAATATATTCTCGCACAAAAACAAGCTTACTCTCATCAATAAAGATAGCCCCTAAAACGGATTGCTCAGCTAAGATATCTTGAGGTTGTACTCGTAACTCTTCTACTTCTGCCATCAGACTTCCCTTCCTTTTACAATCTTGTCAAGAAAGTGTAAATTTACCCTTCTTTCACACGAAGATTGATCACACTTGTGATATCTTGATAGATTTTCACTGGTACATCAATCAAACCAACCGCTCGAATCGGAGCTTGTACTTGGATATGACGTTTATCAATCTTAATTCCAAATTGCTTTTGCAATTCTTCTGCAATTTTCTTATTGGTAATAGAACCAAAAGTACGGCCATCTGGACCAACTTTTTCAACAAATTCTACAATAGTTTCCTCTGCTTCTAGTTGGGCTTTAATTGTTTTTGCTTCTGCAATCATCTCAGCGTGAGCTTTTTCTTCAGATTTTTGTTTACCACGAAGTTCACCTACAGCTTGAGCAGTCGCTTCTTTGGCTAGATTCTTTTTGATAAGAAAGTTTTGCGCATACCCTGTTGGTACTTCCTTAATTTCGCCTTTTTTACCTTTTCCTTTAACATCTGCTAAAAAGATTACTTTCATTCTTCTTTCTCCTTTTCCTTTATTTCATTTAATACAATTTCTGTCAGTTTTTCACCTGCTTCTGACAAGGTTGAATCCTTAATTTGAGCTGCTGCCAAATTAAAGTGGCCTCCACCTCCCAGCTCTTCCATAATCCGTTGTACATTCAGCTTACTACGACTGCGAGCTGAGATAGAGATAAATCCTTGTGTATTCTTCGCAAGAACAAAACTCGCTTCAATACCTGACATAGCTAACATGGCATCTGCTGCCTTACTAATAACAACTGTATCATAGCATTTCGAGTCCTTAGCCTCTGCTATCAGTACATCTGAACCTAATTTACGTCCCTGTAAAATCAGTTCATTGACCTCACGATATTCTTCAAAATCTGTTGCAGCCATTTCCTGAATAGCAATACTATCACTTCCGCGCGTTCTGAGATAGCTAGCAACATCAAATGTCCGACTAGTCACTCGTGAGGTGAAATTTTTAGTATCCAGCATCATACCAGCCATCAAAACACTTGCTTGCATACGACTCAAACGATTTTTCTTAGAATTCTGGAACTGAATCAATTCTGTTACCAACTCACTGGCACTGCTTGCACCACTTTCGATATAAGTAATAACTGCATTATCTGGGAAGTCCTGATCCCGTCTGTGGTGGTCGATGACGATGGTTTGGGTAAATAAATCATAAAAATCTTTTGATAAAGTTAAAGCTGTCTTTGAATGGTCTACAAGAATCAACAAAGAACGATTGGTCACCATCCCCATTGCGTCCTTAACAGACAACAACTTTGTAACTCCTTCTTTTTCTAAAAATGAAACAGCTCGTTCAATATCCGGCGACATTTGTTCTTCGTCATAAATAGCATAGCTATTTTCAGTCACATTGCTGGCAAACAACTGCATACCTACAGCAGAGCCAAGAGCATCCATATCTAGATTTTTGTGACCAACTACAAAAACCTGATCCACATTACGAATCTTATCTGAAATAGCCGTCATCATAGCACGCGTACGGGTCCGTGTACGTTTGATTGAGGCAGCAGACCCACCACCAAAATAAACTGGATTTTTCGTTTCGTCGTTTTCCTTGACAACCACTTGGTCGCCACCACGCACTTCAGCCAAGTTCAAATTGAGCAAAGCAACTTTCCCTATTTCATCATGATTTCCATCACCATAAGAAAATCCCATACTTAAGGTCAAAGGCAGCTGTCTCAGTTTCGCCTCTTCTCTGAATGCATCAATAACAGAAAATTTATCATTCATCAATCCCTCAAGTACCGTGTAGTCCGTAAATAAATAAAAACGGTCCATACTCACTCGACGAGAGAACATGGCATGCTTACCAGCAAATTCTGAAACAAAATTGGCTACAAAACTGTTAATATGACTGATATCAGACTCTGATGTTTCATCTTCTAAGTCATCGTAGTTGTCAACGGAGACAATCCCAATAACAGGTCTACTCGTAACTAACTCAACAGTCGCTTCGTATTCTCCAGACACATCAAAGAAATAAAGAACTCCAGATACCTTGTCCATATGAACCGAATAGCGAGTCTCACCCAAGGTTGCATAAGAACCTGGATTCCCCACAGACGCCTTTATAATTGTTTGAATTAATGCCACATCAATCTCGCCCACTTCATTAGTCAAAATCAATTCAGCATAAGGATTAAACCATTCAACTTCACCTGACGATAAGTCTAATTTAATAACTCCGACAGGCATCTGTTCTAACAAGGTTGTCAAACTTTCTTCAGCTTGGTGGTTTACATACTGGATTTGTTCTACTTCACTCCTTGAGTAGTAGTCTCTCTGATGGATGAATAGTAAAATATATGAACCCAAAATAAGTAGCAAAAGAAATAGCGTTACCAGTGTATTCGTTACAAAAACAAGTTGCACAGATAGCACTCCGAACGCCACTATTCCTAATATTAAGGGGAAAATAGGACTTACATAAAATTTTTTCATTCCAAACCTCTTGGCACCCATTATACCATAATAACCACCAAAAAGCGACTTTTTAAAAGTGTAATCAGTAATTCTATCAATTATAAGAAAAAGGAGGTTTACAATCTAGTAAACCTTCCTTTACACATATTGAAATTAAGATTCTTTAACTTCTAACAAGCCAATCTCGCCATCTTCACGACGATAAATCACATTGGTTGTCTGATCTTCAACATCCACATAGATAAAGAAATCATGTCCCAACAAATCCATCTGTAGAATAGCTTCTTCCAAATCCATTGGTTTTAAATCAATTTGTTTTGAGCGAACAACTCTTGATTGGACAACATTTGTATCTTCCACCAAAGCATCTGTAAATAATTGACTAGTTGCTACCTTGTTTTTATTTTTACGCTCGATTTTTGTTTTATTTTTACGAATCTGACGTTCAATTTTATCAGTTACAAGGTCAATTGAACCATACATATCTTGAGACACATCTTCTGCACGAAGAGTAATTGAGCCAAGCGGAATCGTCACCTCCACTTTAGCTGTTTTTTCACGATACACCTTCAAGTTAACTCGAGCATCCAACTCTTGTTCAGCTTGAAAATACTTTTCGATCTTTTCGAGTTTAGAAACTACATAATCACGAATTGCTTCTGTTACTTCTAGGTTTTCACCACGGATACTATATTTAATCATATGAGTACCTTCTTTCTAAACATTTTTGTTTTTCTGATTTCATTATAACGCTTTCATTTTATTTTTGCAAATTTTTTCCTCATCTTACAAGGGAAAATGTTTTTACATCCTCAGCACCAGCCTCTTCCAACAGTTTCTTCACACGATTTATAGTTGTTCCAGTAGTGTAAATGTCATCTATAAGTAGGATTTTTTTAGGAATAGTGACTCCCCTTTTAATAAAGAAAGGAAGTTCTGTTGCCAAGCGTTCTGAACGATTTTTAGAAGAACTGGCCCGCTCTTCTCTCTTCTCTAGTAAGTCTTGAAAAGAGAACCCTGCTGCTTCAACTAAACCTTCAACCTGATTAAATCCCCTCTCGAGCAATCTTTCAGGACTTAGGGGAATGACGATAAATTGATACTCTTTGTACTTTTTTAACTCCTCACTTAAAACTGAAGCAAAAACTTTTCTTAAAAGGAAGTCTCCATCAAACTTATACCGACTGAAAAAATCCTTCATAGCTTGATTGTACGTAAAAATCGCTCTATGGCTGACCTCAACTCCTTCTTTACACCAAAATTGACAATCTTGACACTTTGTTGACAATCCTGTTTTCATACAGTTTGGACAGTACTCTTCTCCAATTCTCTCAAAAGTAGAATCACAATCTAAACAAAGACAGGAGACATCATTCTTCAGAAGTAAGAGACTACTGAAAGTTAAAACAGCCTTCATAGTCTGCCCACATAATAAACACTTCATAGACCCGCCTCCTTATTCATCTGTTGAATTTCCATAATTGCCTTTTTGATTGAAGTATTTAACCCGTCATGGAAGAAAAGCAAATCTCCTGTCGGTCTATCCATGCTTCGCCCAACTCGTCCACCAATCTGAATCAAGCTAGACTTGGTAAAAAGGCGATGATTGGCCTCTACTACGAAAACATCCACACAAGGGAAGGTAACTCCACGCTCCAATATTGTCGTACTGATAAGTATTGTCAGTTCTCCATCTCGAAATGCTTGCACCTGCTCTAATCTATCTTCCGTAACTGAAGACACAAAACCAATTTTCTCATGCGGAAATTCCTTCTGTAAGACTTCTTTTAATTGCTCCCCTTTCTTAATTTCTGAAGCAAAAATGAGTAACGGATAAACTGTCTTTCTCTGTTTCTCAATATAAGACTTTAACTTTGGTGACAAACGATTCTTATCCAAATAGCGATTAAAATCCGATAACCAAACTGGCTTAGGAATAATCAATGGATTTCCATGAAATCGTCTAGGCAAACTCAATCGTTTCAATTCTCCTAAACGGACCTTCTTATCTAACTCATCTGTCGAAGTCGCTGTTAAAAAGATTCTCAGTCCATTCTCCTTTACACTATTCTTGACAGCATGGTAAAGCGTGGGGTTGTCAACATAAGGAAAGGCATCTACTTCATCCACTATCAGTAAATCAAAAGCTTGATAAAATTTTAATAACTGATGGGTTGTCGCAACAACTAGTGGTGTTCGAAAATACGGCTCTGATTCTCCGTGTAGTAAAGATATCTCGCAGGCAAAATCATCTTGCAGGCGCTTGTACAGCTCCAAACAAACATCTATGCGAGGACTGGCCAAACACACTGCACCACCTTCATCAATCACTTTGGCCACAACTTGATAAATCATTTCTGTCTTTCCAGCCCCTGTCACCGCATGAACTAAAGTTGGCTCTTGCTTCTCTACTGCTTGAATCAGTCCCTCTGACACCTTCTCTTGAAAAGGGGTTAATTGACCACGCCATTTAAGAACATCTTGCTTCGGAAAATCCTCCTGTGGGAAATAGTATAAAGCTTGATCACTCCTAACTCTCTTCATAATTAAGCATTCCCGACAATAGTAAGCACCGATAGGCAAATACCATTCTTCTAGAATAGTACTATTACAACGTTGACAGAAAAGTTTCCCTTTCTCCTTTCTCATTGCTGGAAGTTTCTCCGCCAACTGACGTTCCTCTTTAGTTAATTCATTCTCCGTAAACAACCGACCGAGATAATTTGGATTTACTTTCATACTTCTTTATTCGTAAAAACCTAGCGCTTTAAATGATTTTTTAGTACAATTAAATCATGGAATTTAGAACAATTAAAGAGAACGGACAAGTCCAAGAAGAAATCAAAAAATCCCGCTTTATCTGTCATGCCAAGCGTGTTTATAGCGAAGAAGAGGCTCGTGACTTCATTACTGCCATCAAAAAAGAACACTACAAAGCTACGCATAACTGCTCTGCTTTTATTATTGGGGAGCGTAGTGAAATTAAACGTACAAGTGATGATGGTGAGCCTAGTGGTACTGCTGGCGTTCCCATGCTTGGAGTACTAGAAAATCACAATCTCACCAATGTCTGTGTAGTCGTGACACGCTACTTTGGTGGCATTAAGCTAGGCGCTGGAGGATTGATTCGTGCTTACGCAGGTAGTGTCGCCTTAGCTGTCAAAGAAATTGGCATCATTGAAATAAAGGAACAGGCTGGCATTGCTATTCAAATGTCTTACGCTCAGTATCAAGAGTACAGTAACTTCCTTAAGGAACATAATCTCATGGAACTGGATACAAACTTTACAGATCAAGTCGATACGATGATTTATGTTGACAAAGAAGAAAAAGAAACTATTAAAGCTGCACTTGTAGAGTTTTTTAATGGAAAAGTCACTTTAACTGATCAAGGTTTACGAGAAGTTGAAGTTTCTGTAAACTTAGTGTAAATAAAGGAGAAAAATATGGCATTTGGTAAATTCATTCAAGGACTCGCTGGTAACTTTAGCGAGCAAAACAAAGAAACTCTTATCAAAGAATATGGACAATATCTACTAGAAAATGAAGAAATTCAAAGTGGATATAAACTGATTCGTGACTCAATTATATTTACAAATATACGTATTATCTTTACAGATAAACAAGGCGCTACCGGTCGTAAGATGTCTATTAAATCAATCTTTTTGATGAACATTGTTAACGTTGAAATGGAAACTGCAGGAGCAGGTATAGATGATAGTGAAATTACTATTACTTATTTAGAAAATGTCTTTCTAAAAGCACATAATGAGCATTTTAGTTCCCATAAATTTGAATTTCCTAAGAAAACGGATATCGTTCCACTTTACACCTATTTACTAGAATTAGCTTATCACAATCGCTTGAAAATTAACGGCTTAGACCTATGATATAAAAAAATCCTATCACTTCGATAGGATTTCTATATTTTACAAATGGTATAGATAGCGTTATACTAGAAATATCTTATACAAAGAGGTGTATTATGGCTATTTATAACAACATTACTGAACTAATCGGACAAACACCGATTGTTAAACTTAACAACATCGTGCCAGAAGGGGCTGCGGACGTCTATGTAAAGCTTGAAGCATTCAACCCTGGTTCTTCTGTAAAAGATCGTATTGCTCTTAGCATGATTGAAAAAGCTGAACAAGACGGTACTCTGAAACCAGGTTCTACAATTGTTGAAGCAACAAGTGGAAACACTGGTATTGGACTTTCATGGGTAGGTGCTGCTAAAGGGTATAAAGTTGTCATTGTTATGCCTGAAACTATGAGTGTAGAACGCCGTAAGATTATCCAAGCCTATGGCGCTGAACTCATCCTCACTCCTGGTAGCGAAGGAATGAAAGGTGCTATTGCTAAGGCTCAAGAAATCGCTGCTGAACGTGATGGTTTCCTTCCTCTTCAATTTGACAATCCAGCTAATCCAGAAGTACACGAAAGAACAACAGGAGCTGAGATATTAGCTACTTTCGGTAAAGATGGATTAGATGCCTTTGTTACTGGAGTTGGTACCGGTGGAACAATTTCTGGTGTTTCTCATGCCCTCAAAACAGCAAATTCAAGCATTCAAGTTTTTGCGGTAGAAGCAGATGAATCTGCTATTCTATCTGGTGAAAAACCTGGCCCTCACAAAATTCAAGGTATCTCAGCTGGATTTATTCCTGATACACTTGATACAAAAGCCTATGATGGTATCGTTCGTGTAACATCAGACGATGCTCTCGCACTCGGCCGTGAAATTGGTGGAAAAGAAGGATTTCTTGTAGGGATTTCTTCAGCTGCAGCTATCTACGGAGCCATCGAGGTTGCCAAGAAATTAGGTACAGGTAAAAAAGTTCTTGCTCTAGCACCAGATAACGGTGAACGTTATCTCTCTACAGCACTTTATGAATTTGAAGTGTAGTCTCCTAAATGCACTTAGCCCTTTTTATAGGGCTTTTTATTTATATCTTGAAAAGTAGAATTCTTTCCCTATAGGAATCTACTGCATAGAAAAAAGGAAGCTAAAGTGCTTCCTTTTTATTATTAGTTATTCAAGGCTGCTGCCATTGTAGCTGCAACTTCAGCTTCGAAGTCGTTTGCAGCTTTTTCGATACCTTCACCAACTTCAAAGCGAGCAAACTCAACTACTGAAGCGTTAACTGATTCAAGGTATGCTTCAACTGTCTTGCTGTCATCCATGATATATACTTGCGCAAGAAGTGTATAAGCTTGGTCAACTTTAGTGTTGTCAAGCATGAAGCGATCCATTTTACCTGGGATGATTTTGTCCCAGATTTTTTCTGGTTTGCCTTCTGCAGCCAATTCAGCTTTGATGTCAGCTTCAGCTTGAGCAATAACATCATCAGTCAATTGAGCTTTTGATCCATACTTCAAGTGTGGAAGAGCTGGTTTGTTAACCATTGCACGACTTTCATTGTCTTGGTCGATTACGTGGTTCAATTGTGCCAACTCATCTTTAACGAATTGCTCATCCAATTCTTTATAAGAAAGAACTGTTGGTTTCATCGCTGCGATATGCATTGACAATTGTTTAGCAAGTGCTTCGTCTCCACCTTCAATAACTGAAATAACACCGATACGTCCACCGTTATGTTGGTAAGCTCCGAAGTGTTGTGCGTCTGTTTTTTCAATCAAAGCAAAGCGACGGAATGAGATTTTTTCTCCGATAGTTGCTGTTGCAGATACATATGCAGCTTCAAGAGTTTCACCTGAAGGCATTGTCAAAGCAAGTGCTTCTTCATTATTAGCAGGTTTTCCTTCAGCAATAACTTTAGCTGTAGTATTTACCAATTCAACGAATTGAGCGTTTTTCGCAACGAAGTCAGTTTCAGCATTTACTTCAATAACTGCTGCAACATTACCGTTAACATAAACACCAGTCAAACCTTCTGCAGCAACACGGTCAGCCTTCTTAGCTGCCTTAGCCATACCTTTTTCACGAAGCAATTCAATCGCTTTTTCGATGTCACCGTCTGTTTCTACAAGCGCTTTTTTAGCGTCCATAACTCCGGCACCAGATTTTTCACGCAACTCTTTTACAAGTTTAGCTGTAATTTCTGCCATTTTGATTCTCCTATATTTTTTAAAAATAGGAGAGCTGGGCTAAGCCCCGCCCTCCTAGGTAATTACTATTTATATGAATTAAGCGTTGTCGCCTTCTACAACTTCAACGATTTCTTCAATTGAATCGGCTTGAGCTTCAGAAGCTGCAAATTCTGCTTCAACTGCTACTGCATCTTCACCTTGACGTCCTTCGATGATAGCGTCAGCCAATTTAGCTGTAATCAATTTAACAGCGCGGATAGCGTCATCGTTAGCTGGGATGATTACATCGATATCATCTGGATCAGTATTTGTGTCAACCATCGCTACAACTGGGATTCCCAATTTCTTAGCTTCTTTAACAGCGATTTGCTCTTTATGTGGGTCAACTACGTACATAACATCTGGGATACGAGGCATATCTTCGATACCACCCAAGAATTTTTCAAGACGTGCACGTTGTTTGTTAAGAAGTGCAACTTCTTTCTTAGGAAGAACTTCGAAAGTTCCATCTTCTTCCATACGTTTGATTTCTTTCAAACGAGCGATACGTTTTTGGATTGTTCCCCAGTTTGTAAGAGTTCCACCCAACCAACGGTGGTTGATGAAGTATTGACCTGAACGTACTGCTTCTTCAGCAACTGCATCAGCCGCTTGTTTCTTAGTACCAACGAACAATACAACTGCATCGTTAGCTGCTGCATCACGCATGAAGTCGTATGCTTGGTCAGCGTATTTTACAGTTTGTTGCAAGTCGATAACGTGGATTCCGTTACGCTCAGTGAAGATGTACTTAGCCATCTTAGGGTTCCAGCGACGAGTTTGGTGACCAAAGTGTACACCAGCCTCAAGAAGTTGTTTCATTGAAATTACTGCCATGAGTATTTCTCCTTTTTGTTTTTTTCCTCTTCTTGACTTCAACTCGCAAAACGACCCAAAGGCAACTGTTTCACAATTCATCAAGAATGAGTATTATCGTTCACACGACAGTTTTCATTTTACCATACTTTTTCAATATTTTCAAGCGATTTTAGTAGATTTTTAAAGTAAGTTAACTATATAAATCATAAAAGAGACTCAAATCGAGCCTCTTCGTTTTATTCATTAGTTTGGATAGATATATGTTACAAAACCTTCTGAAGTTGTAGTAGGATTGAACCAACCACGTTTATTTCCGATTGTACGATTTCCACCATAGTTTGATTCAGATACTTGGATACTTGTTGATGATGAAACAGCTGTAACCACGGCTACGTGTCCATATCCACCATCATTCCAACATGCAATAGCACCAACTTGAGGTGTAGATCCTGTACGGAATCCTGCTGCAGCTGCACTTGTAGCCCACTGTGCCCCATTACCCCAGTAATCTCCAGCCCAAGGTGCCAATGTTTTAGCTCCCCATGTACACTCACCAGTTGGATAACTTGAAGCGTTTGTACTGTATGTTGGACGATGTTTTACTGGTGCAGGAGTGTAGCTTGAAGATGATTCAGATGAACTAGATACTGCTTGAACTTCTGCTGTAAAAGTTGTATTTCCAGAAGCAACTACTGTTTGTTGTTGACTTGCTTGTTTAGCTTTGTAGGCTGCTTCTGCTTCTGCAGCTGCTTTAGCTTCTGCTTCCGCTGCAGCTTTTTTCTCAAGTAAACTTGCTTTTTCATCCTCTGCAGTAGCCTTTTCAGCAGCAAGATTCAATTCTGCAGCTTTCAACTCAGCTTGTTTTGTAGTTAATGATTGAGCATCATCAGCTAGTTTTTGCTGATTTGCAATAACTGTATTAATCGCATCATTGTTTGCTACTTGTTTTTCAGAAATAGCTTTTTTATCTGCTTTTTGTTGTTCCAACATTTTGTTGTTTGCAGATACGATTTCACTCATTGCAGCAACACGTGAAATAGCTTCTGTAATTGATTTTGAGTTTACAATTGTATTGATGTAATTTGTTGCAGCTCCATTTGTTTGAGCACTACGAGCTTGTTTTTGCAATGAATCATTGCGAGATACAATATTCTTAGAAAGTTCTGTAATTTCACCCTCAAGCTTTTTAGATTCTGCTTGTAGTCTATCATTTTCAGATTGCAAGTTTGATTGCTCTGTTTGAATAGCAGATACTTGCTCCTGAATTTGATCAACTTGTTTTTGGGCTTCTTGTTGTTGTGCTGTTAAGTTACTAATTTTATTATCTTGAGCAGCAATTTTGTCATCAGTCGTTTCTGCATGCGCAGTTGTTAAAACAGCTACTTGAGAAACCATTACTGTACTTAGTAAAAGTGACGCTAAGATTTTTTTCTTCATATTTCGTAGATACTCCTTCTTTTAAAGACACTACTAGTATACCAAAAAAAGGCCTAATGAATATTACGCCTTTGTTACATTTTTATTTCTTTCTTATAGGTAAATCTTTTCAAAAATAAACTGAAAAATAATCATCCACACAAGATTTAAAATCATGGATGGTACTAAACTATAGACTATAAATAAAGACATACCATCCACAGTTAAACCTACCACTAATGCAAGTATATAAGCTCCCATCTCAAATAGAAAAGTCATGACAATAATTGCCAACATTCTCGTCCAACGATTCAATAAAATAACACTATTAAATTTATGGAGAAATACTCCCAACAAGACGAACAACAAAGTTGCAATCCCTATCAAGTGGAAAAAGTAAATGTCATAAACCAAACCCACTACAAAACAATAAGCTAAATAGAAATACTCTGATACTTCAATCGTCTCAAATAAGAGAAACAGAAATAGAAAATGACTAGCCAACTGAACGTGGGGGAAAAATGAGCCCAGAAGCTGGCTAATATGGGCATCAATTAGAACAAAGAAAGGAAGCAATAAAAATACTCCAACTCGCTTCAACTGTCTCATTATGAATTCCCCACTAATTCTATCACATTCACATTATGAGTATCTGCACTCAATTTAACAGTTACTTCTCGTGTCAAGTAGTCCGTACTATGCGTTGTAGCAACCACTTCACCAACAGGAATATCAGCAACGTTAAAGTTTCCTAGTCCACCAGTGGTCACCTTATCTCCTGCACTAATATCGCTACTACCATTTAATTGACTAATTTTGAGAACTTCATTTTCCTTGTCATAGCCAACAATAATCCCATAAATTGTAGTAGAACCATGTTGAATTTTAACAGAAATCTTATCAGCATTTTCCGTATTTGTCAGAAGGTTGACCATAGTAGAATTCTCCTCTACTTTTGAGACACTCCCAATCAAACCACCATTTGCAATGGCTAACATGTTTTCAGAAGCCCCTTTTGATTTGCCTGCATCCAGGGTCAATTCCTGCTTCCAAGATACCGGAGAACGCATAATTACATCTGCTGATAAAGTCTTTGTGGCTTGTAACTTGGACTTCATATCAAGCAATTGACGCAGTTGTTCATTTTCCGTCTTTAAACTTTCCGCCTCATTTGATTTCACTTCTAATTGGTAAATCTGTTTCTTCAAACTCTCATTTTCATTATAAGTTCGTGTCAAATGAGCCAAATCTGATTTGACAGAATCAAACCACTGAAAAGGTTTTTGTACAACCCTATCAACCAATGAGATTCCATCGCCTAATTTTGTCACAATTGTACTTGAATAAGTCGTCGCTAAGAGAGCTGACACAAGCAAAACAGTGACAAAAACAATAATGACATATTTTGATTTTTTAAAACGGTTCATATCCCTACCTTCATATCAAAAACTGTTACAGTAATTTTTTATCAATTCCTGAAAGCTACTAAGATTTTAAGAAAAATAAGCAACAACCAAGTACGATAATAACAAGAATGGTCAGCGTATCCTTTCTAGTCCATTTCAGTTGTCGGTATTGACTTCTGCATTTTCCCCCCTGATAACCACGCGCTTCCATAGCGATAGCCAAGGAATCTGCACGTTTTAAACTTGTCGCAAAAAGAGGAATCAAAATGGGAATCATAGCCTTCACCTTTTGAACAATGCTTCCTTCACCAAAATCCACTCCACGCGCTTTCTGTGCGTTCATAATCCGCGTCGTATCATCCATTAAGGTCGGAACAAAACGCAAACTCATAGATAGCATCAATCCAATTTCATGAACTGGAACTTTCACACGCTTTAAAGGTGCTAATAAAGCTTCGACAGCTGATGCCAAACTTAAGGGCATGGTAGTTAAGGTTAACAAAGTTGAAAAGAAAATAATCAATACAAAGCGACAAAAGATAATTCCAGCTTGTTGCAAAGCATAATCTGTGATTCTCACAAACGAAAACTCAAATAAAACATTCCCATTAGAAATGAAAAACAGTTGAAAAATAGTTGTGAAGGCAATCAAGAAAAACATAGATTTCAAGCCCTGAATAAAAAATGAAAGAGATACTCCTGACAAGGCAATAAAGATCCCTGTCGCTATAAAAAGAATTAAATTCGTCAAGGGATTATTAGCCCAAAAAACGATTAAAATCAGTAGCATCATAGCTAGTAATTTGCTACGTGGATCCAATCGGTGAACAATCGAATCCCCTGGGATATAACGCCCCAAAATCATACTATCCATTTAGCGACTCCTTGAACTCCTCTATCTTAATCGGTAATCGTTTAAATGACACGCCTCTATCCACCAATCGTTTACAAAAGGCCGTAATTTTAGGTACTCCCAACTGCACTTCTTCCATAAAGACAACATCTTGAAAGACATCACTTGGTTTACCGCCCTTCACCAAACATCCCTTTTCCATCACATATACTTGATTCGCATATTCAGCAACATCATCCATCAAATGCGTTACCAAGACAATGGTCATCCCTGACTGGTGGAGTTTTTTGAACAAATTCATCAGCTCTTTTCTTCCCAGAGGATCTAGGCCTGCTGTGGGTTCATCTAAGACTAATATGGCTGGTTCCATGGCAAGTATGCCTGCAATGGCGACACGTCTCATTTGTCCACCTGACAACTCAAACGGACTACGATTAAAAAGTGATTCATCAATTCCAACCAAAGCCAGTTTCTCACGCGCAATCTGCTCCGCATCTTCTTCAGAAACTCCAAAATTTTGCGGTCCAAAAGCAACATCTTTCAAAACCGTTTCTTCAAAAATCTGATTTTCAGCAAATTGAAATACCAAGCCAACCTGTTTTCTAATTTGACGAATATCTTTATTTTTAGAATTCGAGGTGATTAAGGTATCAAAAACTCGTACACTTCCTTGACTTGGCACCAATAAACCATTTAAAAGTTGTAAAATAGTTGATTTACCACTACCTGTGTGGCCAATTAAGGCCGTATAAGAACCATCTTCAATCGTCAAAGAAACATCTGACAAAGCTGTTGAAGCTAAGGGAGTCCCTTCTTGATACGTAAAACTCACATTTTCTAGAGCAATTCCCATAGTTTATCCTCTAGCTCACTTTCTGTCAAATAATTTTCAGGCAAATCATAGCCATTCTGATTCAAAGAATGTTTTAATTGATTGGCAAAAGGATCATCTAATCCAATTTGATCTAAATCATTACGAGAGAAAAGTTCTCTTGGACTACTGGTTGATTCAATTTCCCCTTTTTTCATGATCAATACACGATTACTCATGGCAACTTCTTCCAAATCATGGGTAATGGAAATGACCGTCATATCATAGTCTTTTCGAATTCCTTTTACTGTCTCAATCAGTTCTCTACGACCCTCAGGATCCAACATACTCGTTGCTTCATCTAAGATTAAAATAGCTGGTCTTAGGGCTACAACACCTGCAATGGCCACACGTTGCTTTTGGCCACCTGATAGACGCGCTGGCTCTCTCTTTTTAAAGTCCAACATGCCAACCAAATCCAGAGCTTCTTCCACTCTCTTTTTCATTTCTTGACGAGAAAGACCCTGATTTTCCAAACCAAAAGCAACATCATCTTCAACAGTCGCTCCAACAAATTGATTGTCTGGATTTTGAAAAACCATACCGATTTGACGACGTATATTCCAAACATTTTCCTCAGTCAACCGTTGACCATCAATTACAATCTCTCCGGATTCTGCTTCCAGTAAGCCATCAATTAAGCGAACCGTCGTTGATTTACCACTACCATTATGCCCTACAATCGAAAGCCATTCTCCACGTTTCACGTGAAACGTAATATCCTTTACATCATAGTATTCCTGACTTTCCTTATAGCGAAAAGAAAGATTTTTTACATCAATTATTGATTTCATTTCGAACCAAATGTCCCTTTAAATACATAGGCACTACCCTTGAAATAATCATAGCCAGAGTAGATAGTGAAAAACAAGGCTACATAAAGTAGAACTTGACCAAGCAAAGTCCAATGTAATAGCAAGAAAATAATGGCAAACATCTGACTAAAAGTTTTAATTTTTCCAGGCATTGCTGCTGCTAAAACTGTTCCACCAGTTTCAACTAATAAAAGTCTTAAACCTGTCACAGCCAACTCACGACAGATGATCACTGCAACAATCCAAGCTGGAGCCATACCTAACTCAATCAGCATAATAAAAGCAGACATAACTAGTAGCTTATCCGCCATAGGATCTGCAAATTTACCAAAATTACTGACCACATTCCATTTACGAGCTAAATATCCATCTAAATAATCTGTAATACTGGCAATAGCAAATATAATAGCTGCTACTATATGACTTTCTAGCGAATTTCCTATCGTTAAAATAAAGATAAAAATAGGTATAAAGAGAATTCGACCTATTGTTAAGAGATTGGGAATTTGTTCTTTTTTCATTCGTTTTTCCTTAATTTTTAGTAAAGGTTACAGTGATTTTTCCAGTCTGAGCTGTTAATTTCGATAAGTCAACAGTCTGATTATCTACTGTTAAAGCAACACCTTTGACAACACCTAAAGTAATGGTCACAGGATTTTTTGTTGAAACTGTTGTTTCCGCACTTTTATTATCTGGTGATAAGGTCACACCACCCTCAAGATCACTTTCTGAAACACTAACCCAACTTCTAGCATCTGAGACTGATAATTGTAATTTTGCAGTTTCCTTGCTCGTTTTATAAGCAACTTCTACTCTATTTCCTTCACCTGATACACTTATAGCAGGTTCTATACTTGAAGAACTACTTGATGAACTACTGCTTGAAGATGAAGTTACAGAACTAGTCGAGCTTGTTGCTTGGACCACACTATAACTAGACGCAGACGAACGCTCCGGTTGAGTCTGGAGATAATTCCAAACATAATAAGTCACAAATATTACAATCGATAGGGCAAAGAGTATAAAATAAAATAAAGGTAAAAATGATGTCCTATTTTTCTTACTTGAGCGTCTCCTACCTGCCAACTCCTCTTCATCAACATCTACTTCCTCATAAGTAATCATGCTCCCAGAATCATAAGCATCCAAGACAATTCGCTCATCAAGTTCAACTGCCCACGCATACTTTCTCAAAAAAGAACGAGTATAAAATGGACTAGGAAGTTGATCAAAATCATCATTTTCCATTGCCTCCAACATATCCAACTGAATTTCTGTTTTTTTATGTAATTCTTCTAAAGTCAACCCTTGGTTGGTTCTAGCTAAACGTAAAACCTCACCAATTGTTTTTTTCCTCATACTTGTCATTCCTTCTTTCTAGTATCGATTATGATAGATCTCTACGATGGGAATATTGTAAAATCAACTATATCACCATCATCTATTAAATGATGTCCAGCATCAAGGACATCCTCTAAAGTAATTTCCTGTAAAATTTTCGGCAAATCAAAAATTGTCTCACCCTGTCCAAAAGCATCATATTGCGTTGCAATAAATTCAAGAGAGTTCATGCTACTGAAAAATTCTCCAAACATCTCTCTTTTGATAATATCTAAATGATCCTCTGTAATATCTAAATCCTTTGTGAAATTACGAATAGCCTTCCTAAACTGGTGAGATAAAGCAACTGGCTCTTTTGTATCCATTGTCAACATAACAAAATGAAAGCGACTTGTTACTTCAACTTCCAGAGATAAGGAAGAGTCAATTTTACCTGATTCATATAGTTTTTGAAAACGATCCGAAGTCCAACCAAACATCATTGCAAATAATAATTTTAATAAAATATGATGTCGATAGCAATCCGCTTCAGCAACTTCTCGCTTACCTCTAATCCCAATCGCTAGCTTAGGAGAAGATACTTCCATTCTCATACTGTCTGTTTGCTTTACAGCCTGTAAAACAAACTTTTCTCTTGCTCCATCCTGAACATCTAAATCTTTCAGTTCTTTGCTTTCAAAATAGTCCTGTACTCGTTCCACATCAAAATTACCAACTAAAAACAGAGACATGTTTACAGATTTGTAAAATCTTGTAAAATTTTCTTGTAAATTAGTTAGATTGATTTGGGAAATGGACTCCTCGCTTCCAACTATATCCGTTGCTAAAGGTGTGCCAGGATATAAATTCGCTAGAGTTGAAAAGAATAAACACGAATCTGGATCATCTTGATACATTTCCCGTTCTTGCTGGATAATATCCTGCTCTCTCAGAATCGAATCTTCGGTGAAATGTGCTGATGTTACCAATTCATCAAGTAAGTCTAAATTTTCTAAAAAATAATCCGTTGCTGAAAAAAGATAGCTTGTTTTTGTAAAGCTTGTAAAGGCATTACTATCTGCACCTAGACTCGTAAAAGCCGATATCAAATCACTAGCATCTTCTCTCTCAAATAATTTATGTTCAAGAAAATGAGCAATTCCCGCAGGATATTCTTTTACATCTCCGTCAACTTCTATGACAAGCATATCTACCGAACCAAACTGAACAGTGACACTCCCGTAAACCTCTTTAAATTCCTTTTTAGGCAAAAGAGCAACTGTCAATCCGTTGGCCAAACGAGTTCGATAAACCATTTCTTTTACAGCTGGATAGTATTTTTCTTCAAAAACAACCTTTGTCATTCTATTCCTTCCATAAAGTAAATCGCTTGTAGTTTCACATTATTAGCTGCTCTACAAATAGCATCTTTGTCAACTTGCTTGAGTTTTGCAATCCAACCTTTAAAGTCTGCTGAAGATTTTCCAAGTAAGGCATTTTGATAAGCACGTTCAATCAATGAACCTTGATTATCTTGAGAAAGCAACAAAGACCGACGAATCATTTCCTTGGTCTGCTCTAGCTCAAGCTCTGTGAAATAACCTTTTTTTAAATCAAGCAGTTGATTATTCATCATTTTTCGAGCCTGATTCCGATTTTCTCGATCAATGCCAGCATACATCCTCAAGAATCCACTAAACAAATCGAGCTGACTTGAAATAGTATAAGCCAATCCAGCATTTTCACGGACATTTGTAAATAGTTTAGAGTGAGCAAATCCACCAAGTAAACCATTCATTACAATCATGGGTAAATATTGCTCATCACCATATTTAGAAGGACAATGATAACCTAATTCCAAAATAGATTGTCCCACATTTTTCCGAACCATACCTTCCTGCAGGATATTGGAATAAGGTTGACAATACTGAACCTTCACATCCCCTTCTCGACCTTTAAAGCCAAATGATTCTAATACATTTTGAATTTCAACCTCATTAAAATCACCTAGGAAAAAGAAATCTATTCGATTATTGGCCAAAAATTCTTGGAAACAAGAATAAGAACTCTGTGGAGTTTCAGCTAAAATACGATTTCGTAAATCACTATATTCCAATTGGAGACGTTCGTCATGAAAAAATATTTTGTCTAATTCTTTATGTGAAAAATAAAAAGAATCATCCATATCAACTGCTAAACTTGCTAGCAATTGTTTTTTCTCAATTTCAAATAAGGCTGGATCAAATCCATTATCAACTACTACGGGGGAAAAAAGAGTTTCTTTTAAAAGTTCCAAAACCTGAGAAGTTAGCACATTTTTCTTACTTAAAAACTCATCACGAACATAGTTAAATGTCAATTCTACAATATGACTTTGCCCTCTTCTGAAACAATTGGTTGACATATCTGTACCATATAGACTGGCCAAATGTTTTCTCAAATCTTGAGCAGTAGGATACATCTGATTAGCAGTCTCTAGCATACTCGCACTCAACATGCGACCTGCAATCGTATCAAGAGATAATGGAGCGGTAAAACGCACGGTGATTTTGTTCGTTTTAAACTTTTTTGATTGGATAAAATGTGTTGAAATTCCATGCACTAACTCCATGATTTACCTCCTTATATACAGACTTCTATTATATCACGAAAACCTGAAATTTTCTTGTTCTCTGTAACACTTTTGAAATAAAAATCGCTTACATTTCTCCCTGTTTCTCTCACTATTTTTAGGAAAATATGGTATAATACCAAAGATTGAGGTGAATTATGGAATACAAATTATTTGAAGAATTTATTACCCTCCAAGCACTACTCAAAGAACTTGGAATTACACATAGTGGAGGAGCTATCAAATCATTTCTCTCTGAACATTCTGTTTACTTTAATGGGGAATTAGAGAGTCGTCGTGGTAAAAAACTTCGTATTGGTGATAAAGTTGACATCCCTGACATGAATATTGACATCTTGTTGACACAACCTACGTCTGATGAGCAAGAGGAATACCAAGCTGATAAAGTTGAAAAAGAACGAATTGCTAAACTTGTTAAGGAGATGAATAAGGGTGTAAAAAAAGATAAATCAAAACCTACTTCATCACCCAAAAGCAAACAAGCTCCGCGATTCCCTGGTAGATAATCATGTGGCTACAACACCTATCTCTCAAGACTTTTCGTAACTACAAAGAGACGAAAATAGACTTTAATCCTAAATTAAATGTCTTTTTAGGACGCAATGCACAAGGTAAAACAAATATGTTAGAGGCTATCTATTTTTTAGCCTTAACACGTAGTCATCGAACTCGAACAGATAAAAATCTCATTCATTTTAATGAGGAACAACTTCACCTTTCAGGTCTTGTTCAGAAAAAAACTGGATCCATTCCTCTCGAAATCGAACTAACACAAAAAGGACGTGTGACAAAAGTGAATCACTTAAAACAGGCACGACTTTCAGATTACGTAGGACACATGAATGTTGTCTTATTTGCTCCTGAAGATTTACAACTAATTAAAGGAGCACCTTCAGTTCGACGAAAATTCATTGATATGGAGCTTGGACAAATTAAGCCAATCTATTTATCAGATTTAACCAATTATAACCATATTCTTAAGCAAAGAAATACCTATCTAAAATCAGCTCAAACAATAGATGAAACCTTCCTTTCAGTGTTGGATGATCAGCTAGTTGATTATGGATGTCGTGTAATGAATCACCGCTTAGATTTCATAAAAAAACTAGAATCATTTGGGCGTAAGAAACATTTTGAACTCTCTAATCAGATTGAAGAGTTGTCAATATCCTATCAATCTTCTGTCAATATAACTGACAATCAAAACTTATCCGAATCTTTCAAAATTGCTTTAGAAAAAAGTAGATCCAGAGATTTATTTAAAAAGAATACTGGTGTCGGTCCTCATCGAGATGACATTTCTTTTTATATAAATGGGATGGATGCTAGTTTTGGAAGTCAAGGTCAACATCGCAGTCTCGTCCTCTCTATAAAATTAGCAGAAATCGAGTTAATGGAAAGCATTACTACAGAATCTCCAATATTACTGCTTGACGATGTTATGAGCGAACTTGACAACACTAGACAACTAAAATTATTAGAAACGATTTCTCGTTCAATCCAAACCTTTATCACAACAACAAGCTTAGACCATCTTCAAAATCTGCCAGAAAATCTAAGTATCTTCACTATTCAGGATGGTAAAGTTTCTGTAAATTACAATTGACAATATTGTAAAAGAACTCCTGTTTCCACGGGAGTTCTTTTCATTGTTTTTTACATAGAATAATTTGGTGCCTCATTCGTAATTTGTACATCATGAGGATGGCTCTCTTTCAAACCAGCACCAGACATTTCAATAAATTGAGCATTATCGTGTAGTTCTTTAAGGTTAGCTGCACCACAGTAACCCATACCAGAGCGAATACCTCCAATCATTTGGAAGACAATATCAGCTGCAGCACCTTTATAAGCAACACGACCTTCAATTCCTTCTGGAACAAGTTTATTTGCTTCATTGACAGAACCTTGGAAGTAACGATCGCTTGAACCTTTCTTCATTGCTGCGATTGAACCCATACCACGGTAAGTCTTGAACTTACGTCCTTGGAAGATTTCAGTTTCGCCTGGAGCTTCATCAGTTCCAGCAAACATTGATCCAAGCATAACTGCATTTCCACCTGCAGCAAGGGCTTTTACAATATCTCCAGAATACTTGATTCCACCGTCAGCAATGATCGTTTTACCATATTCACGCGCAACAGCTGCAGCATCGTAGATAGCTGTTACTTGCGGAACACCAACACCAGCAATCACACGAGTAGTACAGATAGAACCTGGTCCAATACCAACCTTAACAACGTCTACACCCGCTTCATAAAGTGCGCGTGCACCCTCAGCTGTTGCAATATTTCCAGCAATCAAAGTACGATCTGGGAAGTGAGCACGAATCTCAGCAATTTTACGCAAGACACCTGCAGAATGACCATGCGCAGTATCAATAACAATTGCGTCAGCTCCTGCCTCAAAAAGAGCCTCTGCACGTTCAAATGTATCTGAAGTAACACCTACTGCACCTGCAACTAGAAGACGACCAAACTCATCTTTAGCCGCATTTGGAAACTCAATAACTTTTTCAATATCTTTGATAGTAATCAAGCCAGAAAGACGTCCTTCTTCATCTACCAAAGGAAGTTTTTCAATACGGTGTTCTTGAAGAATACTCTCAGCTGTTGTAAGATCTGTACCCACAGGAGCAGTCACAAGATTCTCACTGGTCATATGATTTGAAATTGGTTGGTTATAATCTGAAATAAAACGAAGATCTCGGTTTGTCAAAATACCAACTAATTTACGATTTTCAAGTGTTTCAACAACTGGAACACCACTGATACGGTAACGTCCCATAAGCTCATCAGCCTCAGCAATTGTATGTTCAGGTGTCAAGAAGAACGGATCAATAATAACTCCATTTTCAGAACGTTTTACCTTACGAACTTCCTCTGCTTGTTGAGCAATTGACATGTTTTTATGGATAACTCCGAGACCGCCTGCACGAGCAATAGCAATGGCCATTTGACTCTCTGTAACTGTGTCCATGGCAGCGGTAATAATTGGGATATTTAAAGTCAAATTATCTGCCAATTTAGTTGTTAAATCTGCATCGTTAGGCAACACATGACTTTCAGCTGGAATAAGCAATACATCATCAAAGGTAAAACCTTTTTTCAAAAATTTAGTGTCCCAATTAGACATTCGAAGTTTCCTCTTTTCTTTCTTTTTGAGCTTGACTCTTTTTATATTGTATCTATCATACCATTCTATAAAAATTTGTCAAATGTTACAGGGGTAAATAAAAAACTATCTTTTCTTTGAGATAGAAATGATAGTTTCTTGTAAAATAAACTTATTTGAAGTAATGAAGTCCCATTGCCCCTTTAACCTCAGATAGGGTTTGACCCGCAACTTCACGCGCTCTTTCACTACCTTTTTGAAGCATATTATAAACTTCTCCCATATCCTTAGCAAATTCAATACGGCGCTCACGAATAGGACCCAGTTCACGTTCTAATATTTCAAGTAGATAACGCTTGGTCTTCACATCACCAAGACCACCTCGTTGATAATGTTCTTTCATGTCAGCAATTTCTTGAGCATCTTCTGGACGACCAAAAACATCTAGATAATGGAAAACCATATTTCCCTCAATCTTACCTGGATCTTCCACCCGAATATGATCTGGATCTGTATACATACTCATCACTTTTTTACGCAAAGTATCCGCATCATCAGCTAAATAAATACCATTATTGAGTGATTTAGACATTTTAGCATTTCCATCTAAACCAGGCAAACGCCCTGCTCTCTCATTTTCTGGATAAATACCTTCCGGCTCTACCAAGACATCACAGTTATATGCGTTGTTAAAAGAGCGAACAATTTCACGAGTTTGCTCAATCATTGGTTTCTGATCTGTCCCAACAGGAACATAATTAGCCTTGAAAGCTGTGATGTCAGCTGCTTGAGCTATTGGATAGACCAAGAATCCTGTCGGAATGCTTTCTCCAAATCCTTTCTGAGCAATTTCTGTCTTGACAGTTGGATTACGCTCCAAACGTGCTAATGAAACCAGATTCATATAATACATAGACAACTCAGCCAACTCTGGAATCTGGCTTTGAATAAAAATAGTTGACTTATTCGGATCCAATCCAACTGCAAGATAATCCAAAGCAACATTTCCGATAGACTCTACAATTGTTTGAGGGTCTTTAGCATGATCTGTCAAAGCTTGTTGGTCAGCCAAGAACACAAACATATCATACTTATCCTCTTCCTGTAATAAAACTCTATTTTTGAGACTTCCAACATAATGTCCAATATGCAATTTTCCTGTTGGACGGTCTCCTGTTAAAATAATGGGTTTAATCATTTTATTCTCCTCCGATATAGTCCTTTCAATTATAGCATTTTTTTAATGAAATAACCGTAATTTATCAAAATAAATCAGTCTTGCTATTTACGGATTCGTGTAAAGTATATTGTAAATCTAATTTACACAAAATTGACAGATAAAAATTTGAATATTTCCGTATTTTCTAGTAGAATAAATATATTACACATATAGGAGAAAAACATTGCTTACAGTATCTGATGTTTCACTACGTTTTAGTGATCGCAAACTTTTTGATGATGTCAATATCAAATTTACAGAAGGAAATACTTACGGATTAATCGGTGCTAATGGTGCCGGAAAATCAACCTTTTTAAAAATTTTAGCTGGAGATATTGAACCTACTACTGGTCACATCTCTCTTGGTCCAGATGAACGTCTCTCTGTTCTTCGTCAAAATCACTTTGACTATGAAGACGAACGTGCCATTGATGTCGTTATCATGGGAAATGAAAAACTTTATAGCATCATGAAGGAGAAAGATGCCATCTACATGAAGGAAAATTTCTCAGATGAGGATGGAGTGCGTGCTGCCGAACTCGAAGGAGAGTTTGCCGAGCTTGGAGGTTGGGAAGCAGAAAGTGAAGCCTCTCAACTCCTTCAAAACCTAAACATTCCAGAAGAATTGCACTATCAAAACATGAGCGAATTGGCCAACGGTGAAAAAGTAAAAGTTCTCCTTGCCAAAGCACTTTTTGGTAAACCAGATGTGCTTCTATTGGACGAGCCTACCAACGGTTTGGACATCCAATCGATTACTTGGTTAGAAGACTTCTTGATTGACTTTGATAACACAGTTATCGTAGTATCCCACGACCGTCACTTCTTAAACAAAGTATGTACTCACATGGCCGACCTTGACTTTGGAAAAATCAAACTCTATGTCGGAAACTATGACTTCTGGAAGGAATCTTCTGAACTCGCTGCTAAATTGCTAGCAGACCGTAATGCCAAAGCAGAAGAAAAAATTAAACAATTGCAAGAGTTCGTTGCTCGTTTCTCTGCCAATGCTTCTAAATCAAGACAAGCAACATCACGTAAGAAAATGCTTGATAAGATTGAACTAGAAGAAATTGTTCCATCTAGTCGTAAATATCCATTTATCAACTTTAAAGCGGAACGTGAGATTGGTAATGATCTCTTGACAGTAGAAAATCTAACTGTAAAGATTGATGGTGAGACTATTTTAGATAATATCAGCTTTATCTTGCGTCCAGGTGATAAGACAGCTCTTATTGGTCAAAATGACATCCAAACGACTGCATTAATTCGTGCAATAATGGGGGACATTGACTATGAAGGAACTGTCAAGTGGGGAGTAACTACTAGCCGTTCTTACTTGCCAAAAGATAACTCGGCAGATTTTGCAGGAGGAGAGTCAATCCTTGACTGGTTGCGTCAATTCGCAAGTAAAGAAGAAGATGACAATACTTTCCTACGTGGTTTCCTCGGCCGTATGCTCTTCTCTGGAGATGAAGTTAACAAACCTGTAAATGTCTTGTCAGGGGGAGAAAAAGTTCGTGTCATGCTTTCAAAACTCATGCTCTTAAAATCAAATGTCCTTGTACTTGATGATCCAACAAATCACTTGGACTTGGAATCTATCTCAAGCTTGAACGATGGATTGAAAAACTTCAAAGAATCAATCATCTTTGCCAGTCATGACCACGAGTTCATTCAAACTCTAGCTAACCATATCATTGTCTTATCTAAAAATGGCGTCATTGACCGTATCGATGAAACCTATGATGAATTCCTAGAAAATGCAGAAGTACAAGCAAAAGTTAAAGAACTTTGGAAAGACTAAATAAAACTTCAAAACTCAGTTGGGTTAACCAGCTGAGTTTTCTAACATTTTATGAGGTAACATGAAATTATTTTTTAAAACATATTGGACCTATTTTGTTTCTTTCATCATTCCCATAATCATTATGATAGGAGTATATCTATCTCAAGGTATCTACTGGAATAGCGACAATTCTCCTCTATTAGGAGATGGCTTTCATCAATACGTTATTTTTGATATAGCTCTAAGAAATATCCTACATGAAAATGGTAGTCTGTTTTACACCTTTACAAGTGGCCTCGGATTAAATTTCTATGCCCTATCTAGTTATTACTTGGGAAGTTTCCTTTCACCTCTAGTTTACTTTTTTGATCTAACGAATATGCCAGATGCTGTCTATCTGACAACTCTCTTAAAATTTGGATTGATTGGTTTGTCAACTTACTTTAGTTTAAATAAATTATTTCAATCGATTCCTAAGCCTTTAAAACTAGCTTTATCTACTTCCTACGCTCTGATGAGTTTCACTGTCAGTCAATTAGAGATAAAAACTTGGCTAGATGTTTTTATCTTGATTCCTTTAATTATAACTGGTTTACAGCTACTTATCACTGAAAAGAAATTACTATTGTACTTTACAAGTCTGTCAATTTTGTTTATTCAAAATTATTATTTTGGCTATATGACAGTATTGTTTCTTATTCTCTGGTATGTCTGTCAAATTTCTTGGGACTTTAAAACTCGAAAATCATCTTTTCTTGATTTCATAATCACCTCCGTTTTAGCTGGTATGGCTAGTTTGATTCTGACTCTTCCTACTCTATTTGATTTACAGACACATGGGGAAAAATTAACTGAAATTACAAAGTTTCAAACTGAAAGTAGCTGGTATCTTGATCTTTTTGCTAAGCAATTCATTGGTTCATTTGATACAACAAAGTATGGGGCCATCCCAATGATTTTTGTTGGACTACTTCCCTTTATTTTGACCATTTTATTTTTTACGCTGAAATCTATTAAGTTTCACGTGAAACTTATCTATGCAATTTTCTTTGCATTTCTAATTGCCAGCTTTTATATAGAAGCTCTTGATTTATTTTGGCAAGGTATGCATACTCCAAATATGTTTTTACATCGCTATGCTTGGATTTTCTCTACCTTGTTAATTTACACAGCAGCGGAAGTCTTAAATCGTCTGAAAGAAATTAAAATCTGGAATTTTTTAGTTTCGCTTTTTCTTATAGTAACAGGATTTTTAGCTACCATCTATCTAAAATCACATTATTCTTTTTTAACAGATTTGAATATTCTGCTTACTCTTGAATTTTTGGTTGTCTATTCGCTTTTACTCCTTGCAGTTATCAAAAAGTTTATATCTGTGAATCTGTTTACCATTCTAATCTCTTTATTTATAATAATTGAAATAAGTTTAAATGCTTCATCTCAAATGGACGGAATTGCTAAAGAATGGGGCTTTGCTTCTCGAAGTGCATATAATCGAGATATCCCAGCTATGGAATCTTTCTCAACATATATTGGAAATCAATTTACTCGTACTGAGAAACTAGAGACTCAGACAGGAAATGACAGTATGAAATTCAACTACAATGGAATCTCTCAATTTTCATCTGTTCGAAATCGTTCAGCAAGCTCTACTTTGGATAAACTTGGGTTTAAATCCTCTGGGACTAATCTCAATCTCCGTTATGCAAATAATAGTATTTTGGCTGATAGTTTATTTGGAATCCAGTACAATATCTCAGACAGTCCTAGTGATAAGTATGGTTTTAAAGATATCTATCAAAAAGATAATCTTACCCTATATGAAAATCAATACTCTCTTCCGATTGCATTTGCTAGTCAATCTATTTACAATGATGTCAAGTTCAATGAACATACCTTGGATAATCAGGCCTCGTTTTTAAATCAACTTGCTAACGTCAATTTTGATTATTTTTCTCCAATACCCTATGAAAAAGCAGAGAATACTGATGATTTGATTAGTGTTACAAGTTCTTCAAATGAGGATGCAGCAATCCAGTATCAAATTGAAGTGCCAGAAAACAGCCAAGTTTATCTTTCTTTCACAAACCTTCACTTTTCTAATGATAAACAAAAGAAGGTTGACATCCTTGTAAATGGAGAAAAGAAAACTTTTACAACTGATAATGTCTTCTCCTTCTTTAATCTAGGCTATACAAAAGAGAAAAAAACTTTCAATATTGATGTTAGTTTCCCTGGAAATTCACAAGTATCATTTGAATCTCCTACCTTCTATCGTTTAGATACCAAAACTTTCACCGAGGCAATTCAAAAAATTAAAGAACAACCTGTCACAGTATCAACTTCTAAAAATAAGGTCTTTGCTACATATGATGTCAAACAAGATACATCCATTTTCTTCACCATTCCTTATGACAAAGGCTGGTCTGCCTACCAAGATGGGAAGAAAATAGAAATTAAACAAGCTCAAACTGGTTTTATAAAAGTTGACGTTCCTAAGGGAAAAGGAACTATTACACTTTCCTTTATTCCTAATGGGTTTGTTGTTGGAGCAATCTGTTCCTTTACTTCTCTTTTACTATTTGGAATCTATAATCACAAACGAAAGTCATCTAAGACATAAAAAATCGACCAGTTGGTCGATTTTTTTAATCTTCTCCCATTTTCTTAGGTCGATAGGCTAGCATACCTAAACCAGTAAATAGGGCTAATATCACAGCAAGGAAAATGACTTGATGATGAATATTTCCTGTCATAGAGATTGTTTGTCGTAATCCCGAAACTGAATAACTCATTGGTAACCAAGGATTAATAGCTCTAAAGAAATTATTTGTCAAAGCAAGTGGATAGGTACCTGCACTTGATGCTAACTGTAATAATAGCAAAATAAGAGAGAAGAAAGCTCCTATACGGCTATTCCATGTTGTTAATGCAGTTACCATAGACATAAATGTTAAGCTTGCGATAATAATTAAGAATAAGGTTCTCATTTCATGATTTGCTGTTAGACCAATAAGATGAACGCCACCATAGACTAAGACAGCGGCTAAAACAGCTATAACTCCATTTATCTCAAAGCGAGATTTGAACCAAGCCCAGCGAGTTTCAGGATGACGACCTGAAGGTAATTTAGCAAAAATCATATTTGTTGATAATGCAGCGACAAAGAGAGCGACTGATATCATATAAGGAGCCATAGCAATCCCATTTACAGGAACTTGATCATTGTCTGTTTTTGAAAGATTGAGTGGATTTGACAAAATCTCTGCATTTTGAGATTCCGTAGATGCTGATTTGAGTTGATCACTAGCATTATTTAGTCCTTTTCCTAAAGAAGCAACTCCTGTCTGTAAATCTTCCAATCCAGAAGTTAACTTTGTTCCACCTTCTGCAAGTTTCCCAGATCCATCTGCCAATTTATTAGCTCCATTCTCTAATTGAGAAGCACCTGAAAGTAACTGACTGGATTTGTCTGCTAATTGACCAGATCCTGATTGTAATTTATCAACTCCTGCCATTAATTCTTGACTCTTTTGATTCAATTGGTTAGAGCCAGTTGATAATTTTTCAATACCAGATACTAATTCTGGAGTTTTTTCAACTAATTGACCAACTCCTGCTGTCAAGCTAGAAGATTTTTGTGTCAAGGTATTTGAGCCTGAAACTAGTTGATCCAAACTACCTGTCAAGGTGGAATTTTTTTCACTTAGTTGACTTGCGCCTTGAGAAACTTTATCAACACCTGCAGTATATGCATTTACACCTGATGCAATCGACTGACTGTCAGGAACTAATTTACTCGTCACTGCTCCCTGTATTTCTGTTAATCCACTTGACAATCCTGTCAAAGAAGTAGAAGCACGCGGTAATACTTGATTAGCTTGATTTTTTAACGTCGAAAGATTTGAAGATTGATTTTGTAAGCTTTCTAAACCTCCCTGTAAACCTTGTACTAAAGCTACAATTGACTGAGCTGATTGAATACTATCAGTCGAATTTTGAGATACAGAAGCACTTATCTCAGCTTGTTGCTCACTTGTCAAGGATTGATAAGCTGCTGTCGATTGAATATTGGCTAATGTAGTTGCTTTTTCAGACTGAGCACTTGCTAACATTTGATTAGAAAGAGACACTATATTTGATAAAACAGAAGACAATTGTTTTGTATCTCCAACATCAATATTTTGAATAGCTTGATTTAACTGATTCAGACCAGAAGATAATTGATTGATTTGATCTTTTTGCTCAGACGAAGCATCTAACTTGCTAGAAAGTTGTTGAATCCCTTCACTTAATTGCTCCACCCCCATTCGAAGGGTAGCTGATTGATTAGATAACTGACTAGCACCTGTTGCAAGATTTCCCACTCTATTTGTATAGGCACTAACACCAGATGAAAATTGAGTAAGACCTGCATTAAGCTGAGAAACACCGCCAGTATAGGATTCTACACCAGTATATAATTGATTGATTCCTCTTACTAATTCAGGACTTTTAGAAGATAATTGACCTAATCCGCTATCTAATTGACTCACTGCACCAGTATATGTAACTAAACCACTATTAAAAGTCCCTAAGCCAAGATGAAGTTGTTCAACACCAGAGACATAAGAGGATAATCCTTTAGTAAACTGCTCCGTTCCATTTGAAAATGTTAAACTTGAAGCTGCTAAAGAGTGTAGGTTAGTAGTTAATGTTTGACTTCCTGTCACTAACTGATTCGCTCCATCAGTTAATTTTTCACTACCAGAAGCTGCTTGACTCATACCATCCTTTAAATCGATTATTTTGTCAAATAAGGCTTTAGTATAGGTCTCAGTTACATTTGTAGAAACATTCTGCTTCAATTGTGTCATCGCAGAATCGCTCATCTTGCTAGCAATAAAACTATGACCACTTGAAGTCTGATAATCGATTTGCATTTGCTCTGGATGATCTGTTAAAATCGAAGCTGCTTTTTCAGATAAATCACTTGGTAAAGTCACTACCATATAGTAATCACCATCTTCCAATCCCTTCTTTCCTTCCTCTTCATCCACGAAATGAAAATCTAAGGTTTTATTTTCTTTTAAATTGGACACCATGTCTTTTCCTATAGCCATGGTATTACCGTTATAGGAAGCTTCTTTATCATTATTGACAACTGCCACAGGTAAATCAGATAACTGACCATATGGATCCCACATTGATGACAAAAATATGATATTGTACAGAGCTGGAATAAGAGAAATCCCTATCATGACAATAATAAAGGTTGGTTTTTTAAAAATTGCTTTCCATTCTTTAAACATAGATTCTCCTTTTTTAAACATATTGTCTAAAATTTTGATATAATAGATTATACATTAAAAAATCTAAATTACAAGATAAAAAATCCATTTTTAGACAGATAGTCTAATTTGTTTACAAGGAGGAAATATGCAAGAAAGTAACAAACGCTTAAAAACAAAGCGAACTATTGAAAATGCTATGGTACAATTACTGATGGAACAGCCATTTGATCAAATTTCTACTGTCAAGTTAGCAGAAAAAGCCGGAATTAGTCGTTCCAGCTTCTATACTCACTATAAGGATAAGTATGATATGATTGAGCACTATCAAAGCAAACTATTTCATACATTTGAATATATTTTTCAAAAACATGCTCATCACAAAAGAGACTCTATTCTAGAAGTATTTGAATATCTAGAGTCAGAACCACTTCTAGCTGCCCTTCTTTCTGAAAATGGGACCAAAGAAATCCAAAATTTCTTACGAAATAAACTTCATATCATGCTCAGTACAGATTTACAAAAGCGATTTATGCAACTGAATCTCAATACCACTGAATTAGAATACAGTAGCATCTATCTAACTCACGCACTTTTTGGTGTCTGCCAAACTTGGATTGCACATGGAAAAAAAGAAAGTCCTCAAGAAATAACAGACTTCCTTATGAAGATGCTTGGTGATACAAATTGATACAAAAAGAGGAACACAACTGTGTTCCCTTTTATCTATACTCCGCCAGTAGGACTCGAACCTACGACATCATGATTAACAGTCATGCGCTACTACCAACTGAGCTATGGCGGATAAAATAGTCCGTACGGGATTCGAACCCGTGTTACCGCCGTGAAAAGGCGGTGTCTTAACCCCTTGACCAACGGACCTTCTATCTGTAGCAGATATAACCATTATATCAATTTCTTACTAATTGTCAATCACTTTTGAGATTTTTTCTCTAGAATATCTTTTAATTTTCTAATTTTTAATCTTGAAATAGGACAACGATGGTCTTCATAGAAAACAATTTCTAGATTTTTTCGATCAATTTCTCTGATATTGCCTATATTTACCAAAAATGACTTATGAGGAGAATAAAATCTCTGAGTATGTTTGTCCTTTTCCTGAATATCTGTCATGGTACCGTAAAACTCTTTGGCAAAATTCTTACCAATAATGCGCAATTTATGAGAAACTCCTGTCGTTTCAATATACAAAATATCATGGTAAGGAATTTTTAAATCATTTCCCTTGTAATTGTAGTCAAAATAATCTACCACATCTTCATTTTCAAGTAACATACTCTTCGTGTAGAAGATATTTTGCTCAATTCTCTTCTTAAACAACTCATCATTGATATCCTTATCAACAAAATCTAAGGCTGATACCTGGTATTTATAGGTTAGAGTCGCAAACTCTGATCGACTGGTGATAAAGACGATAATAGCATAAGGATTGTGATGACGAATAAACTGAGCAACTTCAAACCCTTTTTTCTCAATTCCATGAATATCAATATCTAGAAAATAAAGCTGGTTTACTTCATCATTTTCGATATATTCCTTAAACTCACGAACTTTTCCCGTTGTCTTGTATGATATTGGAATATTCGATTCTTTCGAAATTTCATCTAATATTCTCTCTAGTCTCACTTGATGTTCAATAACATCTTCTAAAATTAAAACTTTCATTCAAATTCCCTCTTAAATCTAATGATTTGTCTAAATGTACTGCCTTCCATCTCTGTTTCTAAAATAATATTGTTGTACTTATCCAGTAGTTCTTTCACATTATTTAATCCGACTCCACGATTTCTTCCCTTAGTAGAGAATCCTAAAGCAAATAGATCTCCTGAAGGAGTCATCGTCATTTTACATGAATTCTGAATCACAATCACTGTTTCAGTTTCCATCTTAATAACTGCTACTTCCATCTGCTTTTTATAGCTATCAGCTGAACCTTCAACAGCATTGTTCAATAAAACGCTCATGATACGAACCAAATCCAGCAGGTCTATTGGTAGTCTAGTAATTATATCTTTTACTTCCAGTGTAAACTCTACACCATTATTTCGAGCATAGACAATGGACTGAGCAACCAAACTTCGTAAAGCTGAATCTTCTATGTTGTTCAAATCAAAGTAAGTGTACTTATCTGAACGCAGTTTGTGATTAGCTTTGACCAAAACTTCATTGTAAACTCTGTCAATTTCCTGTAAATTACCACTGTCAATTGCCATCTGCATGCTGACAAGCATTCCAGCATAGTCATGTCGAAAACCACGAATTTCATTATACAGACCTACAATTTCATCTGTATAATTCTGTAAATATTTCTGTTCAAATTTCTTCTGCTTCAAAGCAATCTCTTTCTCCATTTGAACTTTATGAGAATTCATTGCAAAGAAGGTCAAAAGGAGAGAAATAAAGACGATAGATGATAAAATACTTCCAAAACTATTCAAATGTTTAATTGTACTTACCATATCTGAAACGAAAGATGCTACATGTAGCAGTAGTAAGGCAAAAAATACTTTTTTCAAGGAAGGATAAAGATAGTCCTTGTCAAAATAGGCTAGTTCCAAATGGAAATAATGAATGATTTTTAAGACAACAAAATAGGTCAACACCGTTACAACGGAAAAGAATGAGTAATAATATTGTAAAACAAAATTGTCTCCTGTTATAGAGGAGAAAGTTACGGACAGAAAGTTATGAGTGCTCTCATATAAAAGAGATAGTAGTAAACTTAGAAATAGTCCTCTATCCCTCTCATACTGTTTAATCCATCGAAAATAGGAATATAAGCCCAAAGGAAATAAAAATGTTACAATCCCTAACCCATTTAAAGATAGAAAATAGAAGGGAAGTTCAAGTACTACTTCTACTAGTAATGTATAAGCACCAAAAACGTATAGCTCTTTTCTATTTATTTGACCTTTACAAATTAAATGGTAACTGTGACTAATGATTACAAAATAAATAATAACTAACCCAAATCCAAATAAATCCATTACTCTTTCCCCTTATTTCATTATTTTTTTCGTGGGAAAATAAAATCAAGGAGGATTTTTGGCAGCCTACTTTCCCCACCTTTAATCTTTTGCAAGTCTTTTTCCTTCAAGGATACAAACTGTTCCAATTTAACTGTGTTTTTCATAATAAAATTTCCTCAATGTTTTTTTCTTGTAAGCTAACTTACAAAAACTATTATACAAAATGGAATTTCGTTTTAGATAAAATTCTCTCAACTGTCATTTTTTTCTCCCCAAGTGTACTTTTTTAAGAAAAAAGCCGGGAAAATTCCCAGCTTTGCTACTATATTGATCCCAGCAGGATTCGAACCTGCGACCGTTCGCTTAGAAGGCGAATGCTCTATCCAGCTGAGCTATGAGACCTAATACAGCTATTCTATCAAAAATTCAATTGAAAGTCAATTTTCTATTTATGATAGGGCGAGCCCTTCTGTATTGTAAAAGCTCGATAGATTTGTTCAACAAGGACTAGTCTCATTAACTGATGGGGCAAGGTTAAACGACCAAAACTAACAGAGAGATTGGCTCTCTTTTTTACATCCTGTGCTAATCCCAGACTCCCTCCAATAATAAAAGTAAGAGTAGAAAATCCTTTTATAGAAGCTTCTTCTAGCTGCTTACTAAATTCTTCTGAGGAGAAAGTTCTCCCTTCGATAGCCAACACAATCACGAAATCACGGTCACCAACTTTTGATAAAATTCTCTGACCTTCTATTCCTAAAATCTTTTGATTTTCTGATTCACTGGCCCTATCTGGTGTTTTTTCATCTGCTAGCTCAATCATTTCAAGCTTAGCAAATCGAGAAATTCGTTTTGAATACTCTGCTATGCCATCTTTTAAATATTTTTCTTTCAGTTTCCCAACTGTTACAACTTTAATTTTCATGACTCTATTCTAACATATTCTCTATTTTTTCACATCTTATTCACAAAACAAAAGGTTAAATTTCACCGAGAAAACCACAGATTTTTGAAAGTTATCCACAATCTGTGAAAAACTTTTGTTTTTAAGTTATAATTAAGCTAGTCAGTTTATACTTTCAGTAATTTCAAACATATGGAGGCAAATATGAAACATCTAAAAACATTTTACAAAAAATGGTTTCAATTATTAGTCGTTATCGTCATTAGCTTTTTTAGTGGAGCCTTGGGTAGTTTTTCAATAACTCAACTAACTCAAAAAAGTGGTGTAAGTAGCTCGAACAACAATAGCACCATTACACAGACTGCCTATAAGAACGAAAATTCAACAACACAGGCTGTTAACAAAGTAAAAGATGCTGTTGTTTCTGTTATTACTTATTCAGCAAACAGACAAAATAGCGTATTTGGTAATGATGATACTGACACAGATTCTCAGCAAATCTCTAGTGAAGGATCTGGGGTTATTTATAAAAAGAATGATAAAGAAGCTTACATCGTAACCAATAATCACGTTATAAATGGCGCCAGCAAAGTAGATATTCGCTTGTCAGATGGAACTAAAGTACCTGGAGAAATCGTCGGAGCTGATACTTTCTCTGATATTGCTGTCGTCAAAATATCTTCAGAAAAAGTGACAACAGTAGCGGAATTTGGTGATTCTAGTCAGTTAACAGTAGGAGAAACTGCTATTGCTATCGGTAGCCCGTTAGGTTCTGAATATGCTAATACTGTCACTCAAGGTATCATATCTAGTCTCAATCGAAATGTATCTTTAAAATCTGAAGATGGACAAGCTATTTCTACAAAAGCCATCCAGACGGATACTGCTATTAACCCAGGTAACTCTGGTGGCCCACTGATCAATATTCAAGGACAGGTTATAGGAATTACCTCAAGTAAAATTGCCACAAATGGAGGAACATCTGTAGAAGGTCTTGGTTTTGCAATCCCTGCAAATGATGCTATCAATATTATTGAACAGTTAGAAAAGAACGGAAAAGTGACTCGTCCAGCTTTGGGTATCCAAATGGTCAATCTCTCAAATATTAATACAAGTGATATTAGAAGACTAAATATTCCAAGCAGTGTAACATCTGGTGTAGTTGTTCGTTCTGTGCAGAGCAACATGCCTGCCAATGGTCACCTTGAAAAATACGATGTTATTACAAAAGTAGATGACAAAGAGATTGCTTCATCAACAGACTTACAAAGTGCTCTTTACAATCATTCTATCGGAGACACCATTAAGATAACTTACTATCGTAACGGTAAAGAAGAAACTACATCTATTAAACTTGACAAGAGTTCAGGTGATTTAGAATCTTAATTGACATCTATGTAAAGAAAGCTTTACATAAGAGAAAAGATGTGTTAGTGTAGAATCATGGAAAAATTTGAAATGATTTCTATCACGGATATACAAAAAAATCCCTATCAACCCCGAAAAGAATTTGATAGAGAAAAACTAGATGAACTAGCACAGTCTATTAAAGAAAATGGTGTCATTCAACCGATTATTGTTCGTCAATCTCCTGTAATTGGTTACGAAATCCTTGCAGGAGAGAGACGCTATCGGGCTTCACTTTTAGCTGGTCTAACGTCTATCCCAGCTGTTGTTAAACAGCTTTCAGACCAAGAGATGATGGTCCAGTCCATCATTGAAAATTTACAGAGAGAAAATTTAAATCCAATAGAAGAAGCACGCGCCTATGAATCTCTCATAGAGAAAGGATTTACCCATGCTGAAATTGCAGATAAAATGGGGAAGTCTCGTCCTTATATCAGCAACTCCATTCGTTTGCTTTCCTTGCCAGAACAGATCCTCTTAGAAGTAGAAAACGGCAAACTATCACAAGCTCATGCGCGGTCTCTAGTTGGCTTGAATAAGGAACAACAAGACTATTTCTTTCAACGAATCATAGGGGAAGACATTTCTGTAAGAAAATTAGAAGCTCTTCTGACAGAGAAAAAACAAAAGAAACTGCAAAAAAATGATCATTTCATACAAAATGAAGAAGAACAGTTAAAAAAACTACTCGGATTAGATGTAGAAATCAAACTGTCTAAAAAAGACAGTGGAAAAATCATTATTTCTTTTTCAAATCAAGAAGAATACAGTAGAATTATCAACAGCCTGAAATAAGGCTGTTCTTTTATTTTTTTATCTCACAAGGTTATCCACTATTTTTTTCAGTAAAAAGCTTAATAAATCAATAATTTCTGATTTTATCCCCAACCTGTGGATAAAACTTGATAACATTGTGGATTATTTTTCACAGCTTGTGGAAAATTCTTACTATCTATGGTAAAATAAGTCTAGCATTAAACTTTTAAATAGTAAAGGAGGAGAAAGGATTGAAAGAAAAACAATTTTGGAATCGTATATTAGAATTTGCTCAAGAAAGACTGACTCGATCCATGTATGATTTCTATGCTATTCAAGCTGAACTCATAAAGGTAGAGGAAAATGTTGCCACTATATTTTTACCACGATCTGAAATGGAAATGGTCTGGGAAAAACAACTAAAAGATATTATTGTAGTTGCTGGATTTGAAATTTATGACGCTGAAATAACTCCCCACTATATTTTCATCAAACCTCAAGATACTACTGTCTCACAAGTTGAAGAAGCTCCAAATTCAACTCTTTATGACTATAGTCCAAAGTTAGCATCTATTCCTTATTCGGATACTGGATTAAAAGAAAAGTATACCTTTGATAATTTTATTCAAGGGGATGGAAATGTTTGGGCAGTATCAGCAGCTTTGGCTGTCTCTGAAGATTTGGCCTTAACCTATAATCCTCTTTTTATCTATGGAGGACCTGGGCTTGGTAAGACTCACTTACTCAATGCAATTGGGAATGAGATTTTGAGAAATATTCCTGATGCGCGTGTGAAGTACATCCCTGCTGAAAGCTTTATCAACGACTTTCTTGAACACCTGAGACTAGGTGAAATGGAAAAATTCAAAAAAACTTACCGTAGCCTTGATCTCTTGTTAATTGATGATATCCAATCGCTGAGTGGAAAAAAAGTTGCAACTCAAGAAGAATTCTTCAATACTTTCAACGTTCTTCATAGCAATCAAAAACAAATCGTTCTGACTAGTGATCGTAGTCCTAAACACTTAGAGGGCCTTGAAGAAAGACTTGTCACGCGCTTTAGCTGGGGGTTGACGCAAAACATCACACCACCTGACTTTGAGACACGTATTGCCATTTTACAAAGCAAAACAGAACATTTGGACTACAATTTCCAAAGTGATACCCTAGAATACCTAGCTGGCCAATTTGATTCAAACGTTCGAGAACTTGAAGGAGCCATCAACGACATCACTTTAATCGCCAGAGTGAAGAAGATTAAGGATATCAGTATCGATATCGCTGCAGAAGCTATTAGAGCTCGAAAACAAGATGTTAGCCAAATCCTCGTCATTCCAATTGATAAAATCCAAACTGAAGTAGGGAACTTCTATGGTGTTAGTGTCAAAGAAATGAAGGGAAGCAGACGCCTTCAAAATATTGTGTTAGCCCGTCAAGTAGCCATGTATTTATCTAGAGAATTAACAGATAATAGTCTTCCAAAAATTGGGAAGGAGTTTGGAGGAAAAGATCATACAACAGTCATTCATGCCCATGCAAAAATTAAATCTTTGATTGATGAAGACGATAATTTACGTTTAGAAATTGAATCAATCAAAAAGAAAATAAAATAACTTGTGGATAACTTTCGTTTTTTTATCTTTTTTATCCACATTTTTTAAACAAGCTAAAAATCATGATATGACTTACTTTAAGTCTGTTTTCCACAGATTTCACAGACTCTATTATTACTATTATCCTTCTAATACTAAAAATAAATAAAGGAGAATCCATGATTCATTTTTCAATTAATAAAAATTTATTTCTACAAGCCTTAAATACTACTAAGAGAGCTATTAGTTCTAAAAATGCTATTCCTATTTTATCAACTGTCAAAATTGACGTGACCAATGAAGGTGTTACTTTAATTGGTTCAAATGGTCAAATTTCAATTGAAAATTTTATTTCTCAAAAAAATGAAGATGCTGGTTTATTAATTACTTCTTTAGGTTCAATCCTTCTTGAAGCTTCTTTCTTTATCAATGTGGTATCTAGTCTACCTGATGTGACTCTTGATTTTAAAGAAATTGAACAAAATCAAATTGTTTTAACCAGCGGCAAGTCAGAAATTACCCTAAAAGGAAAAGATAGTGAACAATATCCACGAATCCAAGAAATTTCAGCAAGCACTCCTTTAATTCTTGAAACAAAATTACTCAAGAAAATTATCAATGAAACAGCTTTTGCAGCAAGTACCCAAGAGAGTCGTCCGATTTTAACAGGTGTTCATTTTGTATTGAGTCAACACAAGGAGCTAAAAACAGTTGCAACAGACTCTCATCGCCTAAGCCAGAAAAAATTAACGCTTGAGAAAAATAGTGATGATTTTGATGTTGTCATTCCTAGCCGTTCTCTACGCGAATTTTCAGCGGTATTTACAGATGATATTGAAAATGTAGAGATTTTCTTTGCCAACAACCAAATCCTATTTAGAAGCGAAAATATTAGCTTCTATACTCGTCTCCTTGAAGGAAACTATCCTGATACAGATCGTTTGATTCCAACGGACTTTAATACTACTATTACTTTTGATGTTGTAAACTTACGCCAGTCAATGGAACGTGCTCGTCTTTTATCAAGTGCTACTCAAAATGGTACTGTGAAACTTGAAATAAAAGATGGGATTGTTAGCGCTCATGTTCACTCTCCAGAAGTTGGTAAAGTAAACGAAGAAATCGATACTGATCAGGTGACTGGTGAAGATTTGACCATTAGTTTCAACCCAACTTACTTGATTGATTCTCTTAAGGCTTTAAATAGCGAAAAGGTGACCATTAGCTTTATCTCAGCTGTTCGTCCATTTACTCTTGTTCCAGCAGATACTGACGAAGACTTCATGCAGCTCATTACACCAGTTCGTACAAATTAAGTGAAAGAGGTTGAGCCTGGCTCGCCTCTTTTATGATATAATCGAAAAAGAAAAGGAGAGTAGTATGTATCAAGTTGGAAATTTTGTTGAGATGAAAAAACCACATGCTTGTACTATCAAGTCAACTGGTAAAAAAGCAAATCGTTGGGAAATTACACGTGTAGGGGCAGATATCAAAATCAAATGCAGTAATTGTGAGCATGTTGTCATGATGGGGCGATATGATTTTGATCGAAAAATGAATAAAATTATTGACTGAGAACCCTTAGTTAGAGGGTTAGCAAGTTTTCCCTTTTTGTGTTATAATATTAGGGATTGAAATGAAAACGGAGAATGAGAAAATATGGCTTTAACAGCAGGTATCGTTGGTTTGCCAAACGTTGGTAAATCAACACTATTTAATGCAATTACAAAAGCAGGAGCAGAGGCGGCAAACTACCCATTTGCGACGATTGATCCAAATGTTGGAATGGTAGAAGTTCCAGATGAACGCCTACAAAAACTAACTGAAATGATTACTCCTAAAAAGACAGTTCCCACAACTTTTGAATTTACAGATATCGCAGGAATTGTAAAAGGAGCTTCAAAAGGAGAAGGGCTAGGAAATAAATTCTTGGCCAATATTCGTGAAGTAGACGCGATTGTTCATGTAGTTCGTGCTTTTGATGATGAAAATGTCATGCGCGAGCAAGGACGTGAAGATGCCTTTGTGGATCCACTTGCAGATATTGATACCATTAACTTGGAGTTAATTCTTGCTGACTTAGAATCAGTGAACAAACGATATGCGCGTGTAGAAAAGATGGCACGTACGCAAAAAGATAAAGAATCAGTAGCAGAATTCAATGTTCTTCAAAAGATTAAACCAGTTCTTGAAGATGGGAAATCAGCTCGTACAATCGAATTTACAGATGAAGAACAAAAAGTTGTCAAAGGTCTTTTCCTTTTGACGACTAAACCAGTTCTTTATGTTGCCAATGTAGATGAGGATGTAGTTTCAGATCCAGATTCTATCGACTATGTCAAACAAATTCGCGAATTTGCAGCGACAGAAAATGCTGAAGTAGTCGTTATTTCTGCGCGTGCTGAGGAAGAAATTTCTGAGTTAGACGAAGAAGATAAGCAAGAGTTTCTTGAAGCACTTGGGTTGACAGAATCAGGCGTTGACAAGTTGACTCGCGCAGCTTATCACTTACTTGGACTTGGAACTTACTTCACAGCTGGTGAAAAAGAGGTTCGCGCTTGGACCTTTAAACGTGGTATGAAGGCTACTCAAGCAGCTGGTATTATCCACTCAGACTTTGAAAAAGGCTTTATTCGTGCAGTAACCATGTCATATGAGGATCTAGTGAAATATGGATCTGAAAAGGCTGTAAAAGAAGCTGGGCGCTTGCGTGAAGAAGGAAAAGAATATATCGTTCAAGATGGCGATATCATGGAATTCCGCTTTAATGTCTAATAATATTTAACAAATAGTGTCAATTAGGTTGGAAAAAAATTCCAACCCTTTTGGCTTTTGAAAGGAAAAATAAATGACCAAATTACTTGTAGGCTTGGGAAATCCAGGAGATAAATATTTTGAAACAAAACACAATGTTGGCTTTATGTTGATTGACCAACTAGCGAAGAAACAAAATGTCACTTTTACACACGATAAGATATTTCAAGCTGACCTAGCATCCTTTTTCCTAAATGGAGAAAAAATTTATATTGTCAAACCAACGACATTTATGAATGAAAGTGGAAGAGCGGTTCATGCTTTATTGACTTACTATGGTTTGGATATTGAAGATTTACTCATCATTTACGATGATCTTGACATGGAAGTTGGGAAAATTCGTTTAAGAGCAAAAGGTTCAGCAGGTGGTCATAATGGTATCAAGTCTATTATTCAACATATTGGAACCCAAACCTTTAATCGTGTTAAGATTGGAATCGGAAGACCTAAAAATGGAATGTCAGTTGTTAACCATGTTTTGAGTAAGTTTGACAAGAATGATTATATTGGTATTTTACAGTCTATTGACAAAGTTGACGATTCTGTAAACTACTATTTACAAGAGAAAAACTTTGAAAAAACGATGCAGAGGTATAATGGATAAATGGTGATCTTATTAGATTTATTCTCAGAAAATAATCAGATCAAAAAATGGCATCAAAATCTGACAGATAAGAAAAGACAATTAATGTTAGGCTTGTCAACTTCTACAAAAGCTTTAGCAATTGCTAGTAGTTTGAGACAGGAAGATAAGATTGTGTTATTGACATCAACTTATGGAGAAGCAGAAGGACTTGTTAGTGATCTTATCTCTGTCTTGGGTGAGGAACTTGTCTATCCATTTTTGGTAGATGACTCCCCTATGGTCGAGTTTTTGATGTCTTCACAAGAAAAAATCATTTCACGGGTTGAAGCCCTGCGTTTTTTGACTGATTCATCTAAGAAAGGGATTTTAGTTTGTAATATCGCAGCAAGTCGATTGATTTTACCGTCTCCCAATATATTCAAAGATAGTATTGTAAAAATAACAGTTGGTGAAGAATATGACCAACACGCACTTATCCATCAGTTAAAAGAGATAGGCTATCGAAAAGTTACACAAGTACAAACTCAAGGCGAATTTAGTCTGCGAGGAGATATTTTAGATATTTTTGAAATATCCCAGTTAGAACCTTACCGAATTGAGTTTTTTGGTGATGAAGTCGATGGTATTAGGTCATTTGAAGTCGAAACACAATTATCGAAAGAAAATCAGACAGAACTCACTATCTTTCCAGCTAGTGATATGCTTTTGAGAGAAAAGGATTATCAACGAGGACAGTCAGCTTTAGAAAAACAAATTTCAAAAACGTTATCACCTATTTTAAAATCATACTTAGAAGAAATTCTTTCAAGTTTTCACAAAAAACAAATTCATTCTGATTCACGGAAATTTTTATCTTTGTGTTATGACAAGACATGGACTTTTTTTGACTATATTGAAAAAGATACCCCAGTATTCTTTGATGATTATCAGAAATTGATGAATCAGTATGAAGTCTTTGAAAGGGAGTTAGCACAATACTTTACAGAAGAATTACAGATTAGTAAAGCATTTTCTGAGATGCAGTATTTTGCTGATACAGAGCAAATCTATAAAAAACAGAGTTCGGTTACCTTTTTCTCTAATCTGCAAAAGGGGTTAGGAAATCTCAAGTTTGACCAAATTTATCAATTTAATCAATATCCCATGCAAGAGTTTTTCAATCAATTTTCTTTTCTAAAAGAAGAAATTGAGCGATACAAAAAAATGGATTATACTATTATCCTGCAGTCTAGCAATTCAATGGGAAGTAAAACATTGGAGGATGTGTTAGAGGAATATCAGATTAAATTGGATTCTAGAGATGAGTCAAGTATCTGTAAAGAATCTGTAAACTTAATCGAGGGTAATCTCAGACATGGTTTTCATTTTGTTGATGAAAAGGTTTTATTGATAACTGAACATGAGATTTTTCAAAAGAAATTGAAACGTCGTTTTCGAAGACAACATGTTTCAAATGCAGAGAGATTAAAAGATTACAATGAACTTGAAAAAGGAGATTACGTTGTTCACCATATCCATGGAATTGGTCAATATCTAGGGATTGAAACAATTGAAATCAAAGGGATTCACCGTGATTATGTCAGTGTTCAATACCAAAACGGGGATCAAATCTCTATCCCAGTGGAACAGATTCATCTACTTTCAAAATACGTTTCAAGTGACGGTAAAGCACCTAAACTCAATAAATTAAATGATGGTCATTTCAAAAAGGCCAAGCAAAAAGTTAAGAACCAGGTAGAGGATATAGCTGACGATTTAATCAAACTTTATTCTGAACGCAGCCAGTTGAAGGGTTTTGCTTTTTCAGCTGATGATGAAGATCAACATGCTTTTGATGATGCCTTTCCTTATGTTGAAACGGATGATCAACTTCGTAGTGTTGAGGAAATCAAGAGAGATATGCAGGCTTCTCAACCAATGGATCGACTTTTAGTTGGGGATGTTGGTTTTGGAAAGACTGAAGTTGCTATGCGTGCAGCCTTTAAGGCAGTCAATGATCACAAACAGGTTGTCGTTCTAGTTCCGACGACGGTTTTAGCGCAACAGCACTATACGAATTTTAAGGAACGATTCCAAAATTTTGCAGTTAATATTGATGTGTTGAGTCGCTTTAGAAGTAAAAAAGAGCAGACTGAAACACTTGAAAAATTGAAAAAGGGTCAAGTTGATATTTTGATTGGAACACATCGTGTTTTGTCAAAAGATGTTGTATTTGCTGATTTGGGCTTGATGATTATTGATGAGGAACAGCGATTTGGTGTCAAGCATAAGGAAACCTTGAAAGAACTGAAAAAACAAGTAGATGTCCTGACCTTGACAGCAACGCCAATTCCTCGTACCCTTCACATGTCTATGCTGGGAATTAGAGATTTGTCTGTTATTGAAACTCCGCCGACTAATCGCTATCCTGTTCAGACCTATGTTTTGGAAAAGAATGATAGTGTGATTCGTGATGCTGTTTTACGTGAAATGGACCGTGGAGGTCAAGTTTACTATCTTTACAATAAAGTTGACACAATTGATCAGAAGGTTTCAGAATTACAGGAGTTGATTCCAGAGGCTTCGATTGGGTATGTTCATGGGCAAATGAGTGAGATTCAGTTAGAAAATACTCTACTGGGTTTCATTGAAGGTCAGTATGATATCTTGGTGACAACTACCATTATTGAGACAGGGGTGGACATTCCAAATGCCAATACTTTATTTATTGAAAATGCGGACCATATGGGCTTGTCAACCTTGTATCAGTTAAGAGGAAGAGTCGGTCGTAGTAATCGTATTGCTTATGCCTATCTCATGTATCGTCCAGAAAAATCAATCAGTGAAGTCTCCGAGAAGAGATTAGAAGCGATTAAAGGATTTACAGAATTGGGCTCTGGATTTAAGATTGCAATGCGAGATCTTTCGATTCGCGGAGCAGGAAATCTTTTAGGAAAATCCCAGTCTGGTTTCATTGATTCTGTTGGTTTTGAATTGTATTCGCAGTTATTGGAGGAAGCTATTGCTAAACGACATGGTAATGGGAACACAAGAACCAAAGGAAATACCGAATTGATTTTACAAATTGATGCCTATCTTCCTGATACCTATATTTCTGATCAACGACATAAGATTGAAATTTACAAGAAAATTCGTCAAATTGACAACCGTGTCAACTATGAAGAGTTACAAGAAGAGTTGATGGACCGCTTTGGAGAATACCCAGATGTGGTTGCCTATCTTTTAGAGATTGGTTTGGTCAAGTCATATTTGGACAAGGTCTTTGTTCAACGTGTGGAAAGAAAAGAGAATAAGATTACAGTACAATTTGAAAAAGTCACTCAACGACTGTTTTTGGCTCAAGATTATTTTAAAGCTTTATCCGCAACAAACCTAAAAGCAGCCATAGCTGAGAATAATGGATTAATGGAAGTTGTATTTGATATCCGAAACAAGAAGGACTATGAAATTTTAGAAGGTCTGCTCATTTTTGGAGAAAGTTTATTAGAGATAAAAGTGTCGAAAGAAGGCAATTCCCTTTAACGTTTTTCTTCTATAAAATAGATAAAAATGGTACAATAATAATTTGAGGTAATAAAAATGAGATTAGACAAATATTTAAAAGTATCAAGAATTATCAAGCGTCGTACAGTCGCAAAAGAAGTAGCAGATAAAGGCAGAATCAAGGTAAATGGAATCTTGGCCAAAAGTTCAACGGATTTGAAAGTTAATGACCAAGTTGAAATTCGCTTTGGCAATAAGTTGCTACTTGTAAAAGTACTGGAGATGAAAGATAGTACAAAAAAAGAAGATGCAGCAGGCATGTATGAAATTATCAGTGAAACACGGGTAGAAGAAAATGTCTAAAAATATCGTACAATTGAATAATTCTTTTATTCAAAATGAAAACCAACGTCGTCGCTATCTGATGAAAGAACGACAAAAACGGAATCGTTTCATGGGTTGGGTTCTTATTTTGATGATTTTATTGTTCATTTTACCAACTTATAATCTTGCTCAAAGCTATCACCAATTACTCCAAAGACGTCAACAGTTATCAGATTTGCAAACTCAGTATCAAACCTTGAGTGAGGAAAAGGAGAAAGAGACAGCTTTTGCTACAAAGTTGAAAGATGAAGATTACGCTGCTAAATACATGCGTGCAAAATATTATTATTCTAAGAATCGGGAAGCTGTTTATACGATTCCTGACTTGCTTCCAAGGTGATGAAATGGAAAAATTATTAGACGTAATTGAGCAATTTTTGAGTCTATCGGATGAAAAACTAGAGGAGTTGTCTGATAAAAATCAACTATTGCGTTTACAAGAAGAAAAGGAAAGGAAGAATGCGTAAATTCTTAATTATTTTGTTGCTACCAAGTTTTTTGACAGTTTCAAAAGTAGTTAGCACAGAAAAAGAAGTTGTCTATACTTCGAAAGAAATTTATTACCTTTCACAATCTGACTTTGGTATTTATTTTAGAGAAAAATTAAGTTCTCCCATGGTTTATGGAGAGGTTCCTGTTTATGCGAATGAAGATTTAGTAGTGGAATCTGGAAAATTGACTCCCCAAACAAGTTTTCAAATAACCGAGTGGCGCTTGAATAAACAAGGGATTCCAGTATTTAAGTTATCCAACCATCAATTTATTGCTGCAGACAAACGATTTTTATATGATCAATCAGAGGTAACTCCAACAATAAAAAAGGTATGGTTAGAATCTGATTTTAAACTGTACAATAGTCCTTATGATTTAAAAGAAGTGAAATCATCCTTATCAGCTTATTCGCAAGTATCAATTGATAAGACCATGTTTGTAGAAGGAAGAGAATTTCTACATATTAATCAGACTGGATGGGTAGCTAAAGAATCAACTTCTGAAGAAGATAATCGGATGAGTAAAGTCCAAGAAATGTTATCGGAAAAATATCAGAAGGATTCATTCTCTATTTATGTTAAGCAACTGACTACTGGAAAAGAAGCTGGTATCAATCAAGATGAAAAGATGTATGCAGCTAGTGTTTTGAAACTCCCTTATCTTTATTATACGCAAGAAAAAATAAATGAGGGGATTTATCAGTTAGACACGACTGTAAAATACGTATCTGCAGTCAATGATTTTCCAGGTTCTTATAAACCAGAGGGAAGTGGTAGCCTCCCTAAAAAAGAGGATAATAAAGAGTATTCTCTCAAGGACTTAATAACGAAAGTATCTAAAGAATCGGACAATGTAGCTCATAATCTATTGGGATATTACATTTCAAACCAATCTGATGCCACATTTAAATCCAAGATGTCTGCTATTATGGGAGATGATTGGGATTCAAAAGAAAAATTGATTTCTTCTAAGATGGCTGGGAAGGCCATGGAAGCTATTTATAATCAAAATGGATTTGTGCTAGAGTCTTTGACTAAAACAGATTTTGATAATGAGAGAATTGCCAAAGGTGTTTCTGTTAAAGTAGCTCATAAAATTGGAGATGCGGATGAATTTAAGCATGATACAGGTGTTGTCTATGCAGATTCTCCATTTATTCTTTCTATTTTCACTAAAAATTCTGATTATGATACGATTTCTAAGATAGCCAAGGATGTTTATGAGGTTCTAAAATGAGGGAACAAGATTTTTTAAATCATTTTCTCAAGAGAGAATATTTTAAAAAACATACTAAGGTGGTGCTAGCTCTTTCTGGTGGATTAGATTCTATGTTTCTATTTAAGGTATTGTCTACCTATAAAAAAGAGTTAGAAATTGAATTGATTCTAGCTCATGTGAATCATAAGCAGAGAGTAGAATCAGATTGGGAAGAACAGGAATTAAGGAAGTTAGCTGCTGAAGCAGAGCTTCCTATTTATATCAGCAATTTTTCAGGTGAATTTTCAGAAGCGCGGGCTCGACATTTTCGTTATGATTTTTTTCAAGAGATCATGAAAAAGACTGGTGCGACAGCCTTAGTCACTGCCCACCATGCTGATGACCAGGTGGAAACGATTTTTATGCGATTGATTCGAGGTACTCGTTTGAGATATCTATCAGGAATTAAGGAGAAGCAAGTAGTAGGAAAGATAGAAATCATTCGTCCCTTCTTTCATTTTCAGAAAAAAGACTTTCCTCCAATTTTTCACTTTGAAGATATATCAAATCAGGAAAATCATTATTTTCGCAATCGTATTCGAAATTCTTATTTACCAGAATTAGAAAAAGAAAATCCTCGATTTAGAGATGCAATCTTAAGTATCGGCAATGAAATTTTAGATTATGATTTGGCAATAGCTGAATTATCAAAGAATATTGATGTAGAAAATTTAGAGCAGCTATTGTCTTACTCTGAGTCTACACAAAGAGTTTTACTTCAAACTTATCTGAATCGTTTTCCAGATTTGAATCTCACAAAAGCTCAGTTTGAAGAAGTTCGGCAGATTTTAAAATCTAAAGGCCAGTATCGTCATCCGCTTAAAAATGGCTATGAATTGATAAAAGAGTACCAACATTTTCAGATTTGTAAAATCAGTCCGCAGGCTGATGAAAAGGAAGATGAATTTGTGTTACACTATCAAAATCAGGTTACTTATCAAGGATATACATTTTCCTTTGGAATTCTTTTAGAAGGTGAATCAATTCAGCGAATACCTGTTTCACGAGAAACATCCATACACATTCGTCATCGAAAACCAGGGGATTTTTTGATTCAAAATGGGCATAGAAAAAAACTCAGACGTCTATTTATTGATTTGAAAATCCCTATGGAAAAGCGAAAATCAGCTCTGATTATTGAGCAATTTGGTGAAATTATCTCAATTTTGGGAATTGCGACCAGTAATTTGAGTAAAAACACGAAAAATGATATAATGAACACTGTACTTTATATAGAAAAAATAGATAGGTAAAAAAATGTTAGAAAACGATATTAAAAAAATCCTTGTTTCACACGATGAAATTACAGAAGCTGCTAAAAAATTAGGTGCTCAATTAACCAAAGACTATGCAGGAAAAAATCCAATTTTAGTTGGGATTTTAAAAGGATCTATTCCTTTTATGGCTGAATTGGTCAAACATATCGACACACATATTGAAATGGACTTCATGATGGTTTCTAGCTACCATGGTGGAACAGCAAGTAGTGGTGTCATTAATATTAAGCAAGATGTGACTCAAGATATCAAAGGAAGACATGTTTTATTTGTAGAGGATATCATTGATACAGGTCAAACTTTGAAGAATTTGCGAGATATGTTTATTGCAAGAGAAGCAGCTTCTGTTAACATTGCAACCTTGTTGGATAAACCAGAAGGACGTGTTGTAGAAATTGAGGCAGACTATACTTGCTTTACTATTCCAAATGAGTTTGTAGTAGGTTATGGTTTAGACTACAAAGAAAATTATCGTAACCTTCCTTATGTTGGAGTATTGAAAGAAGAAGTATATTCAAATTAGAAAGAGCAATTTTTAATGAAAAAACAAAATAATGGTTTAATTAAAAATCCTTTTCTATGGTTATTACTTATTTTTTTCCTAGTTACAGCCTACCAGTATTTTAGTACAGGTAGTGTTGCAGGGAAAAGTGAGCAAATTAATTATACAGAATTGGTAAAAGAAATTACCGATGACAATGTAAAAGAATTGACTTACCAACCAAATGGCAGTGTTATCGAAGTTTCAGGTGTCTATAAAAATCCTAAAACAAGTAAAGAAGAAACAGGCATTCAGTTCTTTTCTCCTTCTGCTACAACAGTAGAGAAATTTTCAAGCATCATTCTTCCTTCAGATACGACAGTATCTGAATTGCAAAAGCTTGCTTCTGACCATAAAGCTGAAGTAACTGTTAAGCATGAAAGTTCAAGTGGTATGTGGATTAATATTCTTGTATCCATTGTGCCATTCGGTATTCTTTTCTTCTTCCTATTCTCTATGATGGGAAATATGGGAGGAAATAATAGCCGTAACCCGATGAGTTTTGGACGTAGTAAGGCTAAGGCTGCAAATAAAGAAGATATTAAAGTAAGATTTTCAGATGTTGCTGGAGCTGAGGAAGAAAAACAAGAACTAGTTGAAGTTGTTGAATTTTTAAAAGATCCAAAACGATTTACAAAACTTGGAGCCCGTATTCCAGCAGGTGTTCTTTTGGAGGGACCTCCGGGAACAGGTAAAACTTTGCTTGCTAAAGCAGTCGCCGGAGAAGCAGGTGTTCCATTCTTTAGTATCTCAGGTTCTGACTTTGTAGAAATGTTTGTCGGAGTTGGAGCTAGTCGTGTTCGTTCTCTTTTTGAAGATGCCAAAAAAGCAGCACCAGCTATCATCTTTATCGATGAAATTGATGCTGTTGGACGTCAACGTGGAGTTGGTCTTGGCGGAGGAAATGACGAACGTGAACAAACCTTGAACCAGCTCTTGATTGAGATGGATGGTTTTGAGGGAAATGAAGGAATTATTGTCATTGCTGCAACGAACCGTTCAGATGTACTTGACCCAGCCCTTCTGCGTCCAGGACGTTTTGATAGAAAAGTATTGGTTGGCCGTCCTGATGTTAAGGGGCGTGAAGCAATCTTGAAAGTTCATGCTAAGAACAAGCCTTTAGCAGAAGATGTTGATTTGAAATTAGTGGCTCAACAAACTCCAGGCTTTGTTGGTGCTGATTTAGAGAATGTCTTGAATGAAGCAGCTCTAGTTGCTGCTCGTCGCAATAAATCGGTAATTGACGCCTCAGATATCGATGAAGCAGAAGATAGAGTTATTGCTGGACCTTCTAAGAAAGATAAGACAGTTTCACAAAAAGAACGTGAATTGGTTGCCTATCATGAGGCAGGACATACCATTGTTGGTTTAGTCTTGTCGAATGCCCGCGTTGTCCATAAGGTTACAATTGTACCACGTGGCCGCGCAGGTGGTTATATGATTGCACTTCCTAAGGAAGACCAAATGCTTCTATCTAAAGAAAATATGAAAGAGCAATTAGCTGGCTTAATGGGTGGACGTGTAGCTGAAGAAATTATCTTTAATGTCCAAACTACAGGAGCTTCAAACGACTTTGAACAAGCGACACAAATGGCGCGTGCAATGGTTACAGAGTACGGTATGAGTGAAAAACTTGGCCCAGTACAATATGAAGGAAACCATGCTATGTTTGGTGCACAGAGTCCTCAAAAATCAATTTCAGAACAAACGGCTTATGAAATTGACGAAGAGGTTCGTTCATTATTAAATGAAGCACGAAATAAAGCTGCTGAAATCATCCAATCAAATCGTGAAACTCACAAGTTGATTGCAGAAGCATTATTGAAATACGAAACATTGGATAGTACACAAATTAAAGCTCTTTACGAAACAGGAAAGATGCCTGAAGCAGTAGAAGAGGAATCACATGCACTATCCTATGATGAAGTAAAGTCAAAAATGAATGACGAAAAATAACCCAAAGAGAGGCATGTCCTCTCTTTTTTGTGCAGTTGAGGAGCTAAAGGGTGCAGAATGGATGAAATGTGCCAAAAGTGTTTCTGAATCTGTTAAACTGTATCTAGAAAGGGGGACGTTATGTTTAAAGAATTATATGAAGAAGTCCAGGGGATTGTATATAAGTGTAGAAATGAATATTACCTTCATTTATGGGAGCTATCAGATTGGGACCAAGAGGGAATGATTTGCTTACATGAATTGATTAGTAGAGAAGAAGAGCTAGTAGAAGATATTCCTCGTTTACGTAAATACTTCAAAACTAAATTCCGTAATCGAATTTTAGACCATATCCGTAAACAAGAAAGCCAGAAGCGTAGATATGATAAAGAACCTTATGAAGAAGTAGGTGAGATCTGTCATCGTATTAGTGAGGGAGGTCTCTGGCTAGATGAGTATTATCTCTTTCATGAGACACTAAGAGATTATAGAAGCAAACAAAGTAAAGATAAACAAGAAGAGTTAGAACGCGTCTTAAGACATGAACGCTTCCGAGGGCGTCAAAGAGTATTAAGAGACTTACGTATTGTGTTTAAGGAGTTTGATATCCGTACACACTAGGAAACCATGCAAAAAAAAATGAAAAAGTTTAAAAAAAGTGTTGACAAAGTTTGAAAAGCCAGTATAATAGTAAGAGTTGAAAATAACAGCTCTGGTCCGTTGGTCAAGGGGTTAAGACACCGCCTTTTCACGGCGGTAACACGGGTTCGAATCCCG